>NZ_JAWOTS010000029.1:0-36902 GCF_033338975.1 Vibrio sp. Vb0349
GTCTACGTTTCGCGATCCGTGAAGGTGGCCGTACAGTAGGTGCTGGTGTTGTTGCTAAGATCTTCGACTAATTCATAACGAATTAAACGAAATCTTGCACTGTTCTTCTTTTTGAAGAAAGCGCATCGAAAAGGGAAGCTTAGGCTTCCCTTTTTCATTTCTAGATTACATTTAGTTATAAGTGTTGAAATAAAAGACGTCACTTTTTCGATTTAAAAACAGAGTTTTACCGGCTTTGTTTCTTAACGCTTTTACTCACCCCTCTTAACCCTTTGATCTTTTCCTGCAGCGGTAAAATCGTTATAACCAAATATTCTGAGCGGACACCATAATGCGACTGGTAACAAGAACTATTCTTGTTTATATTGTTTGTCACAGATTAGTTTTATAGGTTTTTTGAGTATGTACGTTTGTCTTTGCCATGGTGTCTCCGACAAAAAAATTAGGAAGTTGGCGATAGATGAAGGCGTAACAGATATTAAAGGAATCAAAAAGTGCACGGCATTGGGCAGCCAATGTGGTAAGTGCATCAGACAGGCCAAGGAAATTTTAGCGGAAACTAGTTACACGGAATTTAAACAAGCCAGCTAATTGCTGTAAGTATGCAGTAATTATTTGCCTTACATTTTGACACCTTCTCATTTGCTTCTACATTTAAATGAAGCCAAAGAGGAGGGTTTTGTCATGAAAGGCGATCCAATCATCATTCAACATCTCAATAAAGTGCTCGGTAACGAGCTCGTCGCTATTAATCAGTATTTTCTTCACGCCCGAATGTATAAAGACTGGGGCTTAAAGCACCTAGCAGACAAGGAATATCACGAATCTATCGATGAGATGAAGCATGCCGATCATCTAATTGAGCGTATTTTGTTCCTTGAAGGCCTACCGAACCTACAAGATTTAGGTAAGTTGATGATTGGTGAAGATACCAAGGAAATGCTCGAGTGTGATTTAAAGCTTGAAATGGCGGCTATTCCAGATTTAAAAGATGCGATTGCCTACGCTGAAGACATTCGAGATTATGTGTCTCGAGATCTCTTCCAAGATATTCTTGAAGATGAAGAAGAACATGTTGATTGGCTAGAGACGCAACTTGGCTTGATTGAAATGTCTGGTATTGAGAATTATCTCCAAGCGCAATACGTGGACGAAGAGTAACGATACTTTCTGAGTTTGCATACTCCAATAATAGTAAGAAGAAAGAGCACCTGACTCGAAAATCAGGTGCTTAACCCCGTTATCTGGTCTAATCTCTTTTATTATCGGCTTTTTAAGGATATTGCTCGCAATCTTGCCTATGAAGTTTGATTTCTATCCGATAGAATTTATGCCCCCTTACCTAAAAATAAAAAAGAGAAACGTCCATGTCTGAAGACAACCACCAAGCAGCCACTCCAGAAGAAGAACATCGCCAAAAAGCATTGGATTACCATGCTTATCCAACTCCAGGAAAGATTGCTGTCGAACTGACAAAGCCTGCGGAAACGGCGGGTGATCTTGCCCTTGCTTACAGCCCTGGTGTTGCAGAGCCAGTGCGTGAAATCGCACAAAACCCGGATAACGTGTACAAGTACACTGCAAAAGGGAACATGGTTGCTGTTATTTCTAACGGTACCGCTATTCTAGGTCTAGGTAACCTAGGTCCACTTGCATCTAAGCCAGTGATGGAAGGTAAAGCGTTACTGTTTAAGCGTTTTGCAGGTCTTGACTCTATTGATATTGAAGTTAAGCACCGCACGATCGATGAATTTGTTGATACTGTTGCGAGCATTGCAGACACTTTTGGCGGTATCAACCTTGAAGATATTAAAGCACCAGACTGTTTTGAGATTGAAAAGCGTCTGATTGAACGTTGTGATGTACCAGTATTCCACGATGATCAACATGGTACTGCTATTGTAACGGCAGCGGGTATGCTGAATGCAATCGAACTTCAAGGTAAGAAACTTGAAGATTCAACAATTGTTTGTCTTGGCGCTGGCGCTGCCGCTGTAGCGTGTATGGAGCTTCTGATCAAATGCGGCGCAATGCGCGAAAAAATCTACATGCTAGATCGCAAAGGTGTGATTCACACTCGTCGTGATGATCTTAATGAATATAAGCAGCTATTTGCGAACAATACAGATAAGCGCACACTAGAAGACGTGATTGAAGGTGCAGATCTGTTCCTAGGTGTATCTGGTCCAAACCTATTGCCAGCGGAAGCGTTGAAGTTGATGGCAGATAAGCCAATCGTATTCGCATGTTCTAACCCGGATCCTGAAATCAAGCCGGAACTTGCTCACGCAGTTCGTGATGACTTGATCATGGGTACTGGCCGTAGTGATTATCCTAACCAAGTTAACAACGTATTGTGTTTCCCATTCATTTTCCGCGGTGCTCTTGATGTGCGTGCAAGTGAAATCAATGATGAAATGAAACTTGCAGCCGTTGAGGCGATTCGTGAGCTAGCAAAAGAGCCTGTACCTGAAGCCGTATTGAAGGCTGCAGGTGTTGATAAGCTAGAGTTTGGTGCGGACTATATTATTCCAAAACCAATGGATTCACGTTTGCTACCACGTGTTGCAAAAGCGGTTGCTCAGGCGGCGGTTAATTCAGGTGTAGCTCGTATCGAGATGCCTGAAAACTACATGGCAGAGTAATATATCTTTCAGATGTGATACACAAAAATGGGACGCTATTGCGTCCCATTTTTTATGTCATTCATTTGGCTCGAGGCAAGAGTTATTACCTGAAACCTCTTATCAGGCTTTTTTATTCTTCGTCGAATGACTCAAATTCGATGCCCATTTCCGTCATCAGCGCTTTTACTTCTGTTGGAATATCATCAGGACGGTCTTTACGAAGGTCTTCATCTGTCGGAAGTGGCTGACCTGTGTACGCGTGCAAAAATGCCTCGCATAGCAATTCGCTATTGGTTGCATGGCGTAAGTTATTGATCTGACGGCGAGTACGCTCATCAGTTAGCACCTTTAAAACTTTTAGCGGGATAGAGACGGTAATTTTTTTTACTTGTTCGCTTTTTTTGCCGTGCTCTGCATATGGGCTAATGTATTCGCCATTCCAGTCAGCCATTGCACACCTTCATTTATGTAATCGGTTAAAAATAATTTAGGTGCTGATTTTAGCTGCATTTACCGCCATAAGCAAAGACATATAGACGTCTAGAAGTGTTGACGTCTCATTTTTTGACGAGTAAAGTGAACATAACAGCAAAGGAAGCGTGTTGATCACTTTATGTTACTCATTAGATATAGCGCATTCCTATTTAGAAGTCATTACCCGTGAAAGGATACACCCATGAGCACTCGCAAACCTGCGACCATTGCAGTACGCACTGGTATTGAATCAGACAGCCAATATCATGCTGTCGTTCCACCTATTTATCTTTCCACTAACTATGGTTTTCCTGCTTTTGGTGAAGTGCCCAAGTATGATTACACACGATCTGGTAATCCAAACCGCGGACTGTTGGAAAGTGCGCTATCTGAACTTGAGTCTGGAAAAGGAGCGGTTGTTACTAACTGCGGTACGTCGGCATTAAATTTATGGGTTTCCGCTTTTCTCGGCCCAGATGATCTCATTATTGCTCCTCACGATTGTTATGGCGGCACCTATCGTCTTTTTAATACCCGAGCTAGCAAAGGCGATTTTAAGGTTCAGTTTGTCGATCAATCAGACGAACAGGCTTTAGATGCTGCATTGGCACAAAAACCAAAACTCATTTTGCTAGAAACTCCGTCAAACCCTCTGGTTCGCGTAGTGGATATTGCAGCTACTTGTGAAAAAGCGAAACAAATCGGCGCGTTAGTTGCGGTGGACAATACCTTTTTGACACCCGTGTACCAAAAACCTTTAGAGCTAGGTGCGGATTTTGTTATCCACTCCACAACAAAGTACATCAACGGTCATTCGGACGTAATTGGTGGAGTAATCATCACCAACACAGAAGCGCATGCAGAAGAGCTTGCATGGTGGGGTAATTGTATTGGTGCAACGGGCACACCTTTCGATAGTTACATGACACTGCGAGGTATTCGTACGCTTGCTGCTCGTATGAGAGTACATGAAGAGAGCTCACAGCAGGTACTAGCTTACCTACAGAAACAAGCGTTAGTTAAAACTATCTATCATCCAAGCCTGCCGGAACATCCAGGTCACGACATTGCTAAAAAGCAGCAAACGGGCTTTGGCTCTATGTTGAGTTTTGAGTTTGCTGGTTCGTTTGAGCAGTTAAAGGTGTTTGTGAAAGAGCTCCAACTGTTTTCATTAGCAGAGTCATTAGGTGGTGTAGAAAGTTTGATTTGCCACCCAGCATCCATGACGCACCGTGCAATGGGTGAGGAGGCGCTGGCGGAGGCTGGGGTCTCTCATCAACTATTGCGTTTGTCTGTCGGTTTGGAAGATGCACAAGACCTCATCACAGATTTAGAACAAGCGTTCGCTAAAGCTACCCAGTAATAGGAGACGATAACAATGACTGTACAACGTCAGCTGCATAAGTTTGGTGGCAGTAGCTTAGCAAACCCAGAATGCTACTTACGCGTTGTGGGTATTCTCAAGGAGTATTCGACAGAAAATGATCTTGTGGTCGTCTCTGCTGCAGGAAAAACCACTAACCGCTTGATTGAGTTTTTGGAAGGGTTAAGTAAAGATGGCCGAATTGCGCATGAAGCGCTTCAAAGCTTGAGACAGTTCCAAACTGAGCTAATAGAAAGCTTGTTGGAGAGTGAAGCAAAAGAAGAGCTGTTAGCTTTATTACATGATGAGTTCAGTACTCTCTCGGAGCTGACTGCACCACTCACTAATGCGCAAAAAGCCGCGGTACTGGGGCACGGAGAAGTATGGTCTGCTCGCCTATTGGCCGCGTTATTATCTCAACGTTCTATCCCTGCGGTTGCACAAGATGCACGAGCGTTTTTACGTGCAGAAGCGGGAACTCAACCAGAGGTTGATCGCGCTCGTTCATACCCTTTAATTAAAGAGATCCTCGCGCAGCATAACCATAAACGTGTGGTAATTACTGGCTTTATGGCTCAGAACGAGGCAGGAGAAACCATCCTACTTGGTCGTAACGGCTCTGACTATTCTGCAACGGTCATAGGCGCGCTTGCTGAAGTCAGTACTGTCACGATTTGGAGTGATGTTGCTGGTGTCTATAGTGCCGATCCACGTTTGGTGTCTGACGCTTGTTTATTACCGTTACTTCGATTGGATGAAGCCAGTGAACTTGCTCGCTTAGCTGCCCCAGTGCTACACAGTCGTACGCTTCAGCCTGTGGCGCAAAGTACCATGGACCTTAATCTCAAGTGTAGCTATCTGCCAGAGTCGGGTTCTACTCGTATTGAGCGTGTATTGGCATCTGGTCGTGGCGCTAAAATTATTACTTCACTGGATGATGTTTTATTGGTGCAGTTGTCTTTCATGCATGGGCACGACTTCGAAAAAACACAGAGTGATGTATTACAAGCGTTGCAGCGCGCGCAATTAGAGCCATTGGCATTTGAAGCTCAATCCGATCAGCATACGCTACGCTTGGCTTACACCGCAGAAATCGCCGGTGGTGCATTGAAACACTTGCAAGAGCTTGCGGTAGAGGCAGAAATTAAGCTAAAAGAAGGTTACTCGCTCTTAGCTGCGGTAGGTGCAGGCGTTACGAAAAACGCCAATCATTGCTTTGGCTTTTATCAGAAGCTAAAGCACTCTCCGGTAGAATTTATCTCTGAAACAGACTCAGGGCTGAGCCTAGTCGCTGTTTTGCGCCGTACTGATACCGAGGCGTTGGTTCAAACGATTCATAGCCAGTTGTTCCAAGCGCAAAAACGCGTGGCAGTGGCTTTATGTGGCAAGGGTAATATTGGTTCTAGTTGGCTAAATTTATTTGCTACGCAAAAAAGTGAGCTCGAAAAACGTCATGGTATGAGCTTTGATCTTGTCGCGGTTGTGGATAGCCAAACCTATTGGTTCGATGAGCAAGGTATTGAGGCGGCGAGTGTTGCTGAACGATTTGATGATGAAAGCATAGCAAACAATGGGGATTGGCTGGCACGTTTGGGAGCACTTAAAAGCTATGATGAAGCCGTCGTGCTTGATGTTACCGCGAGTAAAGAGTTAGCTCAGCGCTACGTAGAAATCGCACAGCAAGGCATTCATTTGATTTCCGCTAACAAAGTGGCCGGTTCCGCAGATAGTCAGTACTACCATCAGGTTCAAGATGCATTCGCTAAAATTGGTCGTCATTGGCTATACAACGCAACGGTTGGTGCTGGGTTACCGATAAACCATACCGTGCGAGATCTTCGTGAAAGTGGGGATGAAATCGTCGCTCTATCGGGGATTTTCTCGGGGACGTTATCATGGCTGTTCCAACAGTTTGATGGTTCTGTACCATTTAATGATTTAGTCGATCTTGCTTGGCAGCAAGGGTTAACCGAACCTGACCCTCGTTCTGATTTAGATGGCTCCGATGTAATGCGTAAGTTAGTCATCTTGGCTCGAGAATCGGGCCTAGATATAGAACCAGACAGCGTTAAAGTTGAGTCTTTAGTGCCAGAAGAATTAAGAGAACTGAGCTTAGATGATTTCTTCGATAATGGAGCGTTGTTGAGTGAAATACTTCAAGAGCGTCTGACAAAAGCACAGAGAAACGATCAAGTGCTTCGCTATGTGGCGCGTTTAGAAAAAAATGGTAAAGCAACGGTGGGAGTCGAAGCGTTGTCTCGTGAGCACGCGCTCGCCAACTTATTGCCATGCGATAACATTTTTGCCATAGAGAGCAAGTGGTACAAAGATAACCCTCTGGTCATTCGAGGACCAGGCGCAGGCAGAGAAGTGACAGCCGGCGCTATTCAATCCGACCTCAACCGATTGGCTGGTTTATTTTAAAGTTGCGATTGACCTAAAAACCCTGGAATTAATCCAGGGTTTTTTATTCCCCTATCAGTGCCATACTGAAGTCATAACCCGTGCAAAATGGCGAGATGATGCTCAAGTAGAAACTTGAACTATCTTCATTATTAACGTGAGAAAAATTCATAATTACAAGGTTGACATTAAATCGTATTCAATACATTCTGTAGACATATAGACGTCTAAACGTCGATTTTAAGGATTTGTTTTCGTGGCGGAGTGCCGCAGGGAGAGTAAGATGGGATATACGCACGCAGGCCATATCGACGCCTTGAACCAGAATATTGCTGAGTTATCAGATAACATCAATGTATCGTTTGAGTTTTTTCCGCCAAGCAGCGCTAAGATGGAAGAAACACTTTGGAATTCAGTGCACCGTCTTAAAACGCTTCAACCTAAATTTGTTTCTGTGACTTACGGTGCGAACTCCGGCGAGCGTGACAGAACACACTCCATCATTAAAGAAATTAAAGCAACAACCGGATTGGTTGCCGCTCCCCATCTCACTTGTATTGATGCGACTCGTGAAGAGTTGATTAATATTGCCGATGATTATTGGAACAATGGTATTGAAAATATCGTCGCTCTGCGTGGTGATATTCCTCCAGGTGGCGGTGCGCCTGATATGTATGCCTCGGATTTGGTTGAGCTGCTGAAATCACGCCACGATTTCGATATCTCCGTTGCTGCATTCCCTGAGGTTCACCCTGAAGCTAAAAGCGCACAGTCTGACTTATTGAACCTAAAACGTAAGGTAGATGCAGGTGCAAACCGTGCTATTACTCAGTTCTTTTTTGACGTTGAGTCTTACCTGCGATTCCGTGACCGTTGTGTCGCAGCAGGAATTGACGTAGAAATTGTGCCAGGAATTTTGCCTGTATCGAACTTTAAGCAAGCGTCTCGCTTTGCGGCACAGAACAACGTGAAAGTACCAGGGTGGATGAGCAAACAATTCGATGGCTTGGATGATGATCCGGTGACTCGCCAGCTTGTAGGAGCTAGCCAAGCTATTGATATGGTGCGTGTGCTGAGTCGTGAAGGGGTTAAGGATTTTCACTTCTATACACTAAACCGTGCAGAGATGACTTACGCGTTATGCCATACGTTGGGTGTTCGTCCTCGCGCAGTAGTCGGTGCGTAAATCTGGTTTCAAAAAGATAAAAGGCTTGCCAAGTGGCAAGCCTTTTTCGTTTTATCAAAGCAAAAGGAGTTTAACCAATCACTTCAAGTTCAGTTAGAACTTCTTCTGCCCAAGTGATCCAAGTTTCACGTAACAGAAGGTTACGGCGAAGCGTTAGACGTTCTAGGCGAGCTTGTTTATCTAAAGTTGACGGCGTTGCGTAGTAAGCCGCTTCAATTTCTTTGTAGTGAGAAACCAGTTTGCGAGACTCTTCAACTAGCTCGGCGAGTTGGTCACGGAATGGAGCCGCAGGTTGAACGGCACATGCCATCAATTTCGCTGAAAACTCATCACGAACTGTTGGGTGTGCAGTTGGTTGATCAAACCACTCTCCCAAAGCGCTGCGACCAGCGTCTGTAATAGAGTAAACCTTGCGGTCTGGTTTGCCTTCTTGGGGTTCTAATACGCAAGTAACCAGTTCTTTCTCAGCCATTTTGTTGAGTTCACGGTACACTTGTTGGTGGCTTGCTTTCCAGAAGTAACCGATGCTAGCAGAGAATTCTTTAGTGATATCGTAACCGGTTGCGTCGCGAGTGCTAAGAACAGTTAAGATTACGTGTGGTAATGACATGTCTTCAATCCAAATGGTCAATAAACTTGTAAACAAGCTACTTATACTTTCAGCTGCGCTCTTACTGGCACTTGAGTTTTTTAATGTATAAGTAGCACCAACAATGTTGGTCCTGTCACCTTAAAGCCGTTTATCACCTAGAGCGATGGGGAGTCCCATCAAGGCTGGAGCAGGTATGATTGGATTTATGAGCTCTCAGCAGGCAAGTAGTATATAAATAATAAGCATGAAGTGGAATAGTAGGACAAAATTACCCTAAAAAACTAACATAATAATCAATAGTGTTAGCTTGTGGTTTTTTATTCTTTTATTTTGGTATTTTTTGGGTCTATTATGGTTTATTTAACTGCTTTTGTTTTGGTGCGATTATCCTGTGATAAAAAAAAGCTGAGCATTTTCCCAGCTTTTTATTAAAAATGAAACGATTAGCCTGTGTTGCGCATACCAGCAGCAATACCAGCAATCGTCACCATCAACGCTTCTTCCAAGTTTGCAGAGGCTTCTTCGGTTTGACGCGTGCGGTATAGCAGCTCTGCTTGTAGCATATTCAATGGCTCAACGTAGATATTGCGTAAGCGAATAGACTCGAGTCCCCAAGGGTCATGCTGCATCAAGTTTTCATTGTTCTCTACATTCAGTACCGCTTTGATGTCTTCTTGAAGCTGAGCACGAAGTTTTTCACCGAGTGGACGGAGCGACTCATCCACCAATCGCTCATCGTAGTAGCGAGAGATATCAATATTACACTTCGAGTACACCATCTCTAGCATGCCGAGACGAGTAGAGAAAAACGGCCATTCGCGGCACATCTCTTCGAGCAATGCTTGGTGGCCTTTATCGATCGAGTATTGAATCGCTTCACCTGCGCCTAGCCATGCAGGAAGTACCAAACGGTTTTGACTCCATGAGAAGATCCACGGGATTGCACGTAAGCTTTCTACTCCGCCCTTAGGGTTGCGTTTTGCAGGACGAGAACCAAGTGGCAACTTGCCGAGTTCGAGTTCTGGTGTTGCTTGGCGGAAGTAAGGCACGAAATCTGGCTCGCCACGAACCACATTTCGGTAAGACTCACAGCTTACTTCTGATAGCACTTCCATCAAGTCGCGCCATTCTTGTTTTGGCTCCGGTGGCGGTAACAAGTTGGCTTCCAGAATCGCACTTGCATATAGGTTAAAGCTATTTACTGCGACATCTGGGAGTCCCAGTTTAAAGCGGATCATTTCGCCTTGCTCTGTTACACGTAAACCGCCTTTCAAGCTTTTTGGTGGTTGCGACAAAAGCGCAGCATGCGCAGGTGCGCCACCGCGACCGACTGTGCCCCCACGACCATGGAATAGAGTTAGCTCAACGCCTTCTTCTTCAGCCACTTTAACTAACGATTCCATCGCATGATACTGAGCCCAACCAGCAGACATAACACCTGCATCTTTCGCTGAGTCAGAGTAACCAATCATGACCATCTGGTGGTTTTGGATAAAACCACGGTAAAGGTCAATCCCCATAAGCTGCTTGATGACCGATTCTGCGTTGTTCAAATCGTCTAGCGTTTCGAACAGAGGACACACATCCATGCGGTAAGGGCAACCTGCTTCTTGTAGCAGTAGATGAACGGCTAGTACATCAGAAGCGGTACGTGCCATTGAAATAACGTAAGCGCCAAACGCTTCACGCGGTTGTGCTGCAACAATCTTACAGGTATCCAAAACCTCTTTGACGGGTTCAGACGGTTCCCAATCACGAGGGAGAAGCGGACGTTTAGATGCCAGCTCGTTAGTTAGAAAAGCAATCTTATCTTGCTCACTCCATTGTTCGTAATCACCAATACCTAAGTAGCGAGTTAGTTCAGACAAGACGTCTGAGTGACGCGTGCTCTCTTGGCGGATATCAAGACGTACAAGATGGATACCAAATGCTTTTACGCGGCGTAGTGTATCCAGTAGTGAGCCGTTGGCTATTACACCCATGCCACATTCGTTTAGTGACTGGTAGCAGGCATACAGCGGTTCCCAAAGTTGCTCGACTTTTTGCAGTGGTGCTTTAACAGCCAGCTTTTGACCGTGGATCTTAGCATCGAGAATATCTTTGGTTTCATTGAGCAGAGTGCGTAATTGCTTCAGGATCGCACGGTATGGTTCGTGCTGATCTTCGCCAGCAAGTTCACGGACTTGATCGTTTGAAACTGTCATAGACAGCTCGCTGATCAACTCGTTGATGTCATTGAGATAAAGATCGGCGGCTTTCCAACGAGACAAAAGTAAGACTTCACGCGTAACGTTGTGAGTAACAAACGGGTTACCGTCACGGTCACCGCCCATCCAAGAGGAGAAGTGCACTGGGCGAGCATCAATGGGTAAACCTTCTCCAAGGTAAGATTTTAGACGGTCATTCATCTCACGTAGGAAGTCCGGTACTGCTTCCCATAGCGAGTTTTCAACGACCGCAAAGCCCCACTTTGCTTCATCCAACGGAGTTGGGCGTTGTTGTCGAATCACGTCTGAATGCCAGCCTTGGGCAATCAGTTGCTCTAGGCGGCGTTCGGTTTTTCTGCGCTCTTTAGAAGAAAGATCGCTTAGCTCCAACTTTGATAAGCACTCGTTTATCTTGACCAGTTTATTGATCATCGTACGGCGCGTAATTTCTGTTGGGTGAGCCGTCAATACCAATTCAATATTTAGATCACGAACCGCTTGGGCAGTGTCCAGTTTGCTCACATCGTTTTGTACCAGTTTAGAAAACAGCGAGTTAATCGCGTCTGGTTCACAAATGTGCTCTTCACAATGGCGTGAAATCGTGTGGTATTGCTCAGCGATATTGGTGAGGTTTAGAAATTGGTTAAACGCGCGAGTAACGGGCGTTAGCTGCTCATCAGGTAGATGTTTGATTTCTTCGATCAAGCTGTCCCTGTCTGCTTGATTCCCTGCTTGAGCTGATTTGGATAATTTACGAATGGTTTCCACTTTCTCGAAGATTTCTTCGCCATGGGCATCGCGAATGGTGTTACCCAATAAGTGGCCTAACATGCGCACATTACTTTTGAGTGCGGCGTATTTCTCGTTCATTGTCGTCCTGCCTCGTAAAAAAACTACATCCATTGTCCTTGTTAAGACTCCAATCTAGCGAAAAGCACCAGTTATAGTCAAATAAAGCAGACTAAGTTTGCAATTATTCCGCTGTCTCCTGATTTAGAGCAAATTTACGGCAGCCATAGAGTAAGAAGTGAAAATTAATTACAAAATAACAAGTTAAATAAGTGTTAAGACTAGCGCTAAATTGTGAAGATAAAAAGATGCAGCTCAATCGAGCTGCACAGACTTTTGAGCTTAAACGCGTATTAACAGCAGTACTTGACCATCGCCTTTGAAAGCACATCAATTGTGGGGTCGATAAAGTCGAAGGATAGAAACTCATCCGGTTGGTGGGCTTGGTCGATTGACCCAGGGCCGAGCACCAAGGTTGGACACAACTGCTGTAGAAATGGTGCTTCAGTACAGTAGTTCACGGTTTCTGAACTGGTTTGGCAGATCTCTTCAACACCACCAATAAATGGGTGGTCATGTTGGCATTCGTAACCTGGAATAGGCTCATGCAATGGAATAATCTCCAGTCTCCCAGGCCATTTCGCTTCGACTTCTTTTAATGCTCCGCGCAACATGTTCTCTAAACCATCAAGACTAATGCCGGGAAGAGGACGCACGTCGTAATGCAGTTCGCAGCAACCACAAATACGGTTAGCGCTGTCACCACCATGAATGTGTCCAAGATTTAGGGTAGGGCTTGGAATGGCAAAACCCGGATGGTGATATTCTTTAATCAATTTGTCACGCAGTTGCATCATGGCGAACATGACTTCATGCATGATCTCAATAGCGTTAACGCCAAGCGCTGGGTCCGATGAGTGACCGGACTTGCCTGTTACGCGAATGGCATTTGCCACATGCCCTTTATGACCTCGAATTGGTACAAGGCTGGTGGGTTCACCAATGATGCAGTAATCCGGCTTAAATGGGGCGTTTGCTGTGAAATGTCGCGCGCCCAACATGGTGGTCTCTTCGTCACAAGTGGCTAATACGTAGAGTGGTTTGCTCTGCTTGCTCCAATCGACTTTCTTCACTGCTTCATAAATAAAGGCGAAAAAGCCTTTCATGTCTGCTGTGCCTAAACCGTAGAAGCGGTTGTCTTTTTCCGTCAGTTTATGCGGATCAAAATTCCATCGCCCTTGATCGAATGGCACGGTATCACTATGGCCAGCAAGTAAAAGGCCACCTTCACCCTCACCCATACGTGCGATCATATTGTGCTTGCCTGGCTCGACTTCGATCACTTCAACGCTAAAACCCAGATCTTTAAACCAAGATGCGAGTTTTTCGATGACTTTTGCATTGCCCTGATCCCAGCTCGGATCCGTGGAGCTGATAGAAGAGGTGCTGATGAGTCCTTCATAGACCTCTAGAAAAGTTGGTAATTGCATGGATTCTTCAAATCTCCTGTTGACAGACAGACCACAAAAATGTAAAACACATATTAAATCATATTTAATGAATAAAAAATCAAAATAAAGCAAAAATTAAATATGAATAGTCATTTGAGCCTTTAAGTATATGGATGTCACACAATGCTAAAAACCACGATTATTGGAGCCAGCGGTTACACCGGCGCAGAGTTAGCGTTAATGGTTAATAAACACCCACAACTCACGCTATCAGGTTTATACGTTTCCGCCAACAGTGTTGATGCGGGAAAGAGCATCGCGCAGCTACACGGTAAGCTAGCGGGCATCATTGATATGCCAGTTTTACCACTAACGGATCCACTGCAAATCACTCAAGAATCGGACGTGGTGTTTTTGGCAACGGCTCACGAAGTCAGCCATGATTTAGCCCCAACTTTCTTGGAGGCAGGCTGTCAGGTATTCGATTTATCGGGTGCATTCCGTGTGAAAAGTGAAGGCTTTTACGACACTTTTTATGGCTTCGCACATCAACATAACAACTGGCTAGATAAAGCAGCATACGGCTTAGCAGAGTGGAACCAAGAATCAATAAAAACCACTCCTTTGATTGCAGTAGCAGGTTGCTACCCAACCGCTTCACAGCTTGCAATCAAACCTTTATTAGAACATGCGTTGCTCGATACCAACCAATGGCCAGTGATCAACGCAACCAGTGGTGTATCTGGTGCAGGGCGTAAAGCCTCCATGGTTAACAGCTTCTGTGAAGTGAGCTTGCAACCTTATGGTGTATTTAACCATCGTCACCAGCCAGAGATTGCTCAGCACTTGGGTTGCGATGTAATTTTTACTCCGCACCTCGGCAACTTTAAACGCGGCATTCTTGCCACTATCACCATGAAGCTTGCGCAAGGTGTGACAGAAGCACAAGTGGCACAGGCGTTTGAACAAGCTTATCAAGGCAAGCCTGCGGTGCGTCTTAAAGGCGACGGTATTCCACGTATTCAGGATGTCGAAAATACCCCTTTCTGTGATATCGGCTGGAAGGTACAAGGCGAACACATCATTGTGATTTCAGCTATCGACAACCTACTTAAAGGTGCATCGAGTCAAGCGATGCAATGTCTCAATATTCATTACGGTTACCCAGAACTGACAGCGTTGCTGTAGTCGTTGAAAGAGGGAAATGCGATGACGCAAACCAATCAAGCTCCTTTAGTCATTAAGCTAGGTGGTGCAGCTCTATCATGCACTCAAACCTTAAGCCAACTTTTTGGTGCCATTGCGGCTTACCAAAAATCGGCACAGCGACAAATCGCCATCGTTCATGGCGGTGGCTACCTAGTTGATGAGTTGATGGCAAAGCTTCAGCTTGAAACCGTTAAGAAAAACGGTTTACGCGTAACGCCTTACGATCAAATTCCTGTGATTGCAGGCGCGCTTGCAGGCACTGCGAATAAGTTACTTCAAGGTCAAGCGATTGCGGACGGTCTTAACGCTGTGGGCCTTAGCCTTGCGGATGGTGGTTTGTGTCTTGTTGAAGAACTTGACCCAGAACTCGGCGCGGTAGGCAAAGCATCACCGGGTGACTCAGCACTATTACAAGCGGTGCTAAACACAGGTGCACTGCCGATCATCAGTTCAATTGGTTTAACCAAAGATGGCCAGATGATGAATGTGAATGCTGATCAAGCAGCAGTCGCGGTTGCGGGCGCATTAGATGCAGAGTTGGTCCTGTTATCAGACGTGAGTGGTGTATTAGATGGAAAAGGCCATTTGATCAAAACCCTGTCAGAGCAGCAAGCTAACTCGTTGATCGATGGACATGTGATCACCGATGGCATGATCGTCAAAGTTAAAGCCGCTTTGGAGGCCGCCAATGATCTTGGCCGTCCAATTGAAGTCGCGACCTGGCGTTACCCAGAAAAATTAGCACAGTTATTCGCTGGTGAAAGTATTGGTACTCAATTCTTGCCTCAATAAGCATCAGCAAAAGAATTCAATATTAGGAAGTCGTAGTTGGCACTGACCGCCGAGCGCAGCGCCAGTTAAGTTTGGAGAAAAAACATGAGCAAAGTGAACGTAAATAAAGTGGTAGTCGCATACTCAGGCGGTCTAGATACTTCAGTAATTATCCCGTGGCTAAAAGAGAACTACGACTGTGAAGTAGTGGCTTTCGTTGCCGATGTTGGTCAAGGTGCCGAAGAGCTAGAAGGCATTGAAGCGAAAGCAAAAGCCTCCGGTGCTTCTGAATGCTACATCGCTGACCTGAAAGAAGAAATGGTCGCAGACTACATTTACCCAACGCTAAAAACCGGCGCGTACTACGAAGGTAAGTACCTGCTAGGTACATCAATGGCGCGTCCAATCATTGCTAAAGCGCAGGTTGAAGTGGCACGTAAAGTGGGCGCGGACGCTTTGTGTCATGGCTGTACAGGTAAAGGTAACGACCAAGTGCGTTTCGAAGGTGCATTCGCAGCACTAGCACCGGACTTACAAGTGATTGCACCTTGGCGTGAGTGGGACCTAGTGAGCCGTGAAGAGTGTTTGGATTACCTCGCTGAGCGTAATATTCCTTGCTCTGCGTCTCTTACTAAGATCTATTCACGTGATGCAAACGCATGGCACATTTCGACGGAAGGCGGCGTTTTAGAAGATACGTGGAACGCACCAAACGAAGACTGCTGGGTGTGGACTGTCGACCCAGAGCAAGCGCCAAATGAAGCGGAATACGTCACGCTGAAAGTAGAAAAAGGTGAAGTGGTCGAAGTTGATGGTGAAGTGATGACACCATACAACGCACTGGTTTACCTAAACGAGAAGGGCGCTAAGCACGGTGTTGGCCGTATCGATATCGTGGAAAACCGTCTTGTTGGAATGAAGTCTCGTGGTTGCTATGAAACACCGGGAGGCACCATCATGATGGAAGCGCTGCGTGCTGTAGAGCAGCTTGTGCTAGACAAATCATCATTCGAATGCCGTGAGGAGCTAGGTCTAAAAGCGTCTCACCTTGTATACGATGGCCGTTGGTTTACGCCACTATGTAAATCGATCCTTGCTGCTTCAGAAGAGCTAGCGCAAGACGTTAACGGTGAAGTGGTTGTTAAGCTTTACAAAGGTCAAGCGACAGTCACGCAAAAACGTTCTGACAACAGCTTGTATTCAGAAGAGTTCGCGACTTTTGGTGAAGATGAAGTTTACGACCAAAGCCATGCAGGTGGGTTCATCCGTCTTTACTCGCTATCAAGCCGTATTCGTGCATTGAACAGCCAGAAGAAATAATCCCTTAACATCCATTTTGGATTGAATAAAGACCCGCCATTTATAGGCGGGTCTTTTGGTTTCTAAAAGCGGGTACCTAAATTTGGCTTGAATATATATGTAAAAATATTGAATTTATACTTTATTTTTTGTCGAAATTGCCGTAACGTTGACCCATAAGAAAAAGTGAGCAAATGACCATCAAATTGGTTACTACTCATTCGAGAACGTTAGAGTAAGCAATAGTCATCAGGAGAGACGCAATGGCATTATGGGGCGGAAGATTTACCCAAGCGGCAGACACCAGATTTAAAGAGTTCAATGATTCGTTGCGTTTTGACTACCGATTGGCTGAGCAAGACATCGTAGGTTCAATCGCATGGTCTAAAGCTCTGCTTTCTGTTGATGTGCTATCGGCAGAAGAACAGCAAAAACTGGAACTTGCTTTAAATGAGCTGAAGTTAGAAGTGATGGAAGACCCTCACCAAATTCTTCGCTCTGATGCAGAAGATATCCACTCTTGGGTTGAACAGCAGCTAATCAGTAAAGTGGGAGATTTAGGTAAAAAACTCCACACTGGGCGTTCTCGGAATGACCAAGTCGCCACAGACTTGAAACTTTGGTGTCGTCAGCAAGGTCAGCAATTATTGATTGCTTTAGATCGCCTACAAGCACAAATGGTCCATGTTGCTAAACAGCACCAAGGCACCGTATTGCCAGGCTATACTCATCTTCAGCGTGCTCAACCTGTAACCTTTGCTCACTGGTGCTTGGCTTATGTTGAAATGTTCGAGCGTGACTACTCTCGTCTGAATGATGCCTTACAGCGTCTCGACACTTGTCCACTTGGCTCGGGTGCTTTAGCGGGAACGGCTTATCCGATTGATCGCGAACAATTAGCACATAATCTCGGTTTCCACCGTGCTACGCGTAATTCACTCGATTCGGTTTCAGATCGTGATCATGTGATGGAACTGATGTCGGTGGCGTCGATTTCTATGCTGCACCTTTCTCGTCTTGCAGAAGATATGATCTTCTACAATTCAGGCGAGTCAAACTTCATTGAGTTAGCGGATACGGTGACATCTGGTTCGTCATTAATGCCACAGAAGAAAAACCCAGATGCACTTGAGTTGATCCGTGGTAAGACAGGGCGTGTCTATGGCGCATTATCGAGCATGATGATGACAGTTAAAGCCTTGCCATTGGCGTACAACAAAGACATGCAGGAAGATAAAGAAGGGTTGTTTGACGCTTTAGATACATGGAACGACTGCATGGAAATGGCAGCTCTGTGTTTTGACGGTATTAAAGTGAATGGCGAGCGCACACTAGAAGCGGCGAAACAAGGTTACGCAAACTCGACGGAGTTAGCTGATTACCTAGTGGCGAAAGGCATCCCATTCCGTGAAGCTCACCACATCGTCGGTGTCGCGGTCGTTGGTGCTATTGCTAAAGGTTGTGCGCTAGAAGAGCTGTCTATCGAAGAGTTAAAAGCCTTCTCAGAAGTCATTGAAGCGGATGTGTATGACATTCTGACTATCGATTCGTGTTTGGAAAAGCGTTGTGCTTTGGGTGGTGTTTCGCCTCACCAGGTCGCTTACGCGGTAGAACAAGCGGATAAGCGCCTGAGCCAGCGTGACAGCTCGGCGGTGAAAGTGCGTCCTGCACGTTTGACGGACATTGAAACGTTGGAAGGTATGGTTGCTTACTGGGCGAACCTTGGTGAGAATCTTCCGCGCTCTCGTAATGAGCTCGTGAGAGATATTGGCTCTTTCGCGGTGGCTGAGCATCATGGTGAAGTGACGGGTTGCGCTTCTCTATATGTGTATGACTCAGGGTTGGCTGAAATACGCTCTCTTGGTATCGAAGCGGGCTGGCAAGGCCAAGGGCAGGGCAGTGCGATTGTGAACTATTTGGTTGAGAAAGCGCGCCAGATGGCGATCAAGAAAGTCTTTGTTCTAACGCGAACGCCTGAGTTCTTTATGAAGCAAAGCTTTTTACCGACATCGAAGTCATTACTGCCGGAGAAAGTTCTGAAAGATTGCGATCAGTGCCCACGTCAACATGCATGTGATGAGGTAGCGCTTGAGATCAATTTAATGGAGCAAGTGATCCAAAAAACGCATGTGGCATGAACTGAAGTTGTGGAGTGATTTTATTAGCATTCAATGACATAGTCATTTTCCTGTTTACTTACATCAGTATTCGCTAAAAAAATCGAAAAAATTTGGAACCTTTGAGAGGAAGCCCGGTCTATTAAAGTACCACTGCTTTTTCTTAGAAGAATCTAAGAGAGCCCCAGAACTGACATTGGTTTTGGGGCTTTTTTCTATCTGTCACTTTTCTCTTTTTTATTCGCCTTTTTTTGTCCCTTTCGACGTTGCCAAGGCAAGATGACAAAACGCATCCATAAGTGTAGAAACAACAAAACGTTGAAAGCGAAGCCGGCAAAGATCAAAGCGATCGACTCGATGCTTTGTGGTTCATCTTTGAGCGTAAACCACCACACAATCCAACACAGTACAGAAAGTACCGTCAATTGATCCAAGCATCGTTGGCAACGTCCAAGTTTTTTCCAAAACCAATGTTCCTCGCAGCGGCGACAAGTCATAGTGTTTTCCAAACCATTAGTGTTGCTTCAGATTATATATCTAACTAAATGGTGGAAAGCGTTTCTTACACGGGCTTAGAGCGCCATGACACAACCAAAAATGGAAAGTTAGCTTTGTAAAAGCTTTGTGGCACGTAATTGATGTATGGTGCGCTGTCAGTCTTTAACAGGAAATATAATGATGTCGACAGAGTTGAAACTTGCGCTGAGTATCGCTGGTGGGTTCTTTATGATCGGTGTTGTCGCGATTTGTATGGTCAGCCGCTATGCAATGATGGCAGCGTAAGAGAGATTTCATTGCGCCGAAGTAGTAAAGCAAAGCCTCGTTGATGACGAGGCTTTGCTTTATATTTAGATAGAAGCCTGAAAGCGTTAGCAGCCAGGGCCGCAGTCAAGACAATGTTTCACCATTTCTGGCCCTAAGTGTAGTTTTGCATTCAAATCACGTAGAGCGGTGCGGACGCCTTCTTCAATCACTGGGTGATAGAAGGGCATATCTAACATCTCAGAAATCGTCATCCTATTTTGGTGCGCCCATGCTAAAAGGTGAGCAAGATGCTCTGCATTCGGGCCCATCATTTCTGCACCTAAAAAACGTCCAGTGCCTTGCTCTCCGTAGACATGCAGAATACCTTTATTACGAAGCATGACGCGCGAACGTCCTTGATTTTCAAACGAGACTTCACCGGTTGCGAAACATCCACATGTGCCTAGACGTGTTTCTAGTTGCTTATATGTTTCTCCAACCATAGCAATTTGAGGGTCGGAGAACACGGCTGAAATTGGTGAGCGACGCAGACCCGCACGAATATCTGGGAAACGGCCTGCGTTGTCTCCAGCAATACGGCCTTGGTCAGCGGCTTCGTGCAGCAGTGGAATTTGGTTACTTGCATCACCTGCGATGAAGATGCTCTCTACCGAAGTTTGCAATGTATAGTGATCCGCCGTTGGTACGCCACGTTCATCGAGCGCCACATTGGTGTTCTCGATCGCCAGCTTATCGACGTTTGGACGACGACCCGTTGCGGCCAATACGTAATCGACAACGAAAGTTTCTAATTCGCCATCATGGTTGATGAATTGGATTTCGACCTTGTCTTCGCCGTCATTGTCTGACGAAGCAATGCGTTTCATGCTTTCGACTTTTACATCTGCATCAAGGTAGAACTCTTCCTTAAAGGCTTTATCTGCATACGCCATCACCTCTGGGTCTGTCAGTGGGCCCACTTGTCCTCCAAGGCCAAAGAGCTTCACGTTCACTCCTAGGCGGTGTAAAGCCTGACCCAATTCAAGGCCGATGACTCCTGGGCCAAATACTGCCACGGACTCTGGTAAGTCATCCCAGTCAAATACATCATCGTTAATCACTAGGCGATCACCCAGTTCATTCCAAGCTGCCGGATATGTCGGACGAGATCCTGTCGCAATAACAATGCGCTGTGCGGTGACCTGAGTATGATCATCTATGATGAGAGTGTGGTCATCGGCAAACTTCGCGTAGCCCGATAGTTTGTCTTCAGCGGGAATATCATCGACACTTTCAAGCACAAAGCCAACAAAACGATCGCGTTCGCGCTTTACACGATCCATAACTTCTCGTCCGTTAATTAGTACTTCACCTTGCGGGTGTATCCCAAATCCAGGTGCTTTTTCGATTTGATGAACACTTTCTGCTGCCGCAATTAACAGCTTAGACGGCATGCATCCGACACGAGCACAGGTTGTTCCGTAGGGACCGCCCTCAATCATTACCACGCTGTTGGTATGAGCTTTTGCTGCTCGATAAGCACCAAGACCAGCCGTCCCGCCACCAATAATCGCTACGTCGACATTAACTTGTTTCATCGTGAACTCTCGCTTTTGTTTTAAGCCAAGCTAGCTACATTGAGCTTGGAGAGTGAATTGGATAGTTGAATCTGGATAAGTAGTCACCTTATTGGCAGATAACTACTTATCTAGACTAGTAGAAGAAGTGGTTTAGGGTTGGCCTCCGAGCCAAAAGGCACCGGAGACCGAGGGTGTAGGCTATGGACAGCTTAGCCTAGATACGCTTCTAGCTCTTCGCTACCGCCGATGTGCTTGCCACCGATAAAAACTTGTGGAACAGTCGTGCGACCAGATATAGCTCGTAGACTAACTGTTGTTGCGTCTTTACCCAGAATCACTTCTTCATATTGAAGACCGTGGTCAATCAGATTTTGTTTCGCTTTCATACAGAAAGGGCAGCCTGGTTTAGTGAACACCGTGATGGATTCTTGCGTTTTGTAGTCAGGCGCTATGTAGTTCAGCATCGTATCTGCGTCTGACACCTTGAATGGGTCGCCTGGTTCGTTTGGCTCAATGAACATTTTTTCCACTACGCCATCTTTTACTAGCATGCTGTAACGCCATGAACGTTTGCCAAAGCCGATGTCGTTTTTATCCACTAACATACCCATGCCATCGGTGAATTCACCATTACCATCCGGGATGAAGGTAATGTTTTCTGCTTCTTGGTCTTGTTTCCATGCATTCATCACGAACGTATCATTGACCGAGACACAAATAATCTCATCCACTCCGTGCTCTTTAAATACAGGGAACAATTCGTTGTAACGAGGTAGATGGCTTGATGAACATGTTGGAGTAAATGCACCCGGTAAGCTAAATACGATAACGGTCTTACCTTTAAATAGCTCATCGGTCGTTACATTCACCCAAGAGTCACCTTGACGAACTGGAAAAGTAACTTGAGGGACTTGTTGACCTTCTTTAGATACAAACATAATGATTTCCTTTAACTATTTTAAATTATGCGTATAGAGCTTAGCGTTTTTCGTCGCTCTGTTTCGTTTTGTTGAGCCCATTATTGTAAAAATCCTTTGATAGCTCTAATCGTTTGGTGTTATGGTTTTGATAGGTATTAGCTATTGTTAAAGAAGCGAAGCGTGAATTATGAATATTCGAGATTTTGAGTACTTAGTTGCACTTGCGGAACATAAGCACTTTCGCAAAGCGGCAGAGGCATGTTTTGTTAGCCAGCCAACATTGAGTGGGCAAATTCGTAAACTAGAGGATGAACTCGGGACCACGCTTTTAGAGCGAAGCAGCCGACGTGTTTTGTTTACCGATTCAGGGTTACAGCTGGTGGAGCAGGCTAAACGCATCTTAAGTGAAGTGAAAACCTTCAGAGATATGGCAAGCGGTCAAAGCGGAGCCATGACTGGACCGATGCATATTGGTTTCATCCCGACGGTTGGGCCTTATCTATTACCCAAAATTCTGCCGCAGATAAAAGAAGCATTTCCTGAGTTGGAACTATTTCTGCACGAAGCTCAAACACATCAATTAGTGCGTCAATTGGAAGAAGGCAAACTAGATTGCTTAGTTTTAGCTTCGGTTGATGAAACTGCGCCATTTAAAGAGATCGAAGTGTATCAAGAGCCATTAAGTGTCGCAGTGCCATGTGACCACGAGTGGGCCTCTCTCGACCATGTTGATATGTTGGAGCTGAATGGTAAAACCGTTTTAGCGTTGGGAGACGGCCACTGTCTGCGAGATCAAGCGTTAGGTTTTTGTTTTGCCGCTGGTGCAAAAGACGATGAGCGTTTTAAAGCCACCAGCTTGGAGACGTTACGCAATATGGTTGCTGCCGGTGCGGGGATTACGTTATTGCCTCAGCTTTCTATCCCTAATGAGAAGCAAAAAGATGGCGTATGCTACGTACCAGCTGTTAACCCAACCCCCTCGCGTAATATCGTGCTCGTATACCGTCCGGGCTCACCATTACGAGCTAGGTTTGAAGCTTTAGCAGCGAAGATTAAAGAGGTGTTGGCTTCTTATCCATCATTGAATGCTGCAGCATAAAAAGCAGAAATAAAAAAGGGAGAGCTTGATGCTCTCCCTTGTGCTTTTGTGATTTAGAACAGTTCTTCTGCGCCAGAGCCTGAAGAATAAATACTATCTTCTAAACGGTCGCCAGCGTATTCGGTAGGCTCCGTGCCTTTTTCAAAGTATTCGAACATTGATGTGCTATCTACCTTGTGCGTTAGCATACCGCTGTTGCGATCAATACGAACTCGAATAATATCCTCTGGAATATTTTTACCTTGCTCCGGCGTCCCTTCTAGCGCAACACGCATGAAGTCAATCCAAGCTGGCTCTGCGGTTTTCGCACCCGACTCGGCACCAGAAATTTGGCCTTGCCCTAGGTTGCTGTTAACGGTGGTGCGGCCAAGTGCACGTGAGTGATCATCAAAGCCAACCCAAGCTATGGCAACGACACCAGGTCCATAGCCATTGTACCAAGCATCCTTGGAATCATTCGTTGTACCCGTTTTACCCCCGATATCACGACGACCAAGTTTTTGCGCGCGCCAGCCTGTACCATTCCAACCTGTGCCTTCACGCCAGTTACCGCCACCCCAAATGTTGCTGTACATCATCTCACGCATTAAGAATGCATTCTGTTCAGAGATAACTTGCGGTGCATATTGAGGTTCATCATTTTCAAGGGCATTGTCTGTTGCAAGGCCATCAATCGCGACGTCTTGTTCGCCAAATTCATCAGCGTAGCGATTTTCTGGCTGCTCGCTCATTTGCGGACAATCCTTATGACAAACACTCTTTGGATTGGCTTTAAACAGTACTTCACCGAATGCATCTTCCACGCGTTCTACATAGAATGGTTCAACGTAATAACCACCGTTCGCAAACACAGAGTAACCTTGTGCCACTTTCATTGGTGTTAAGCTGCCAGCTCCGAGTGCGATGGTCTCAGAGCGTGGTACTTGGTTAATATCAAAACCGAAACGAGTAAGGTACTGACGTGTCTCCTCGAGGCCAACTTCACGGAGTGTACGCACTGCCATGACGTTTTTTGATTGAGCTAAGCCGAGGCGAAGACGCGTTGGACCACCATAAGTCGGTGGTGAGTTTTTTGGTCGCCAAGCTGAACCAGAACCTGCATCCCACTTGTTAATCGGCGCATCGTTAATCAAAGTGGCTAGAGTTAGTCCTTTGTCAATTGCTGCCGAGTAGATGAAAGGCTTGATACTTGAACCAACCTGACGCACTGACATGGTTGCACGGTTAAACTTGCTGTGAACAAAGTTGAAACCACCAACCAGCGACAATATCGCGCCATTTTCTGGGTTCATCGCAACAAACGCGGTGTTTGCTGTCGGCACTTGGCTCAGTTTCCAGCTCAGTGTTGTGTTGTCATCTTCATCGGTTTCACTTACTTCGCGAACCCAAACTTGTTGACCTGTCGCTAGCACATCATGCGCTGACTTTGGTGTTGAGCCTTGGCGGTTATCAGTAATGTACTTACGCGCCCAGTGCATTCCAGTCCAAGGGATGGTTTGCTCTTCATGGTTCTTAACCCATACTTGTGCCGTCTTATCATCGACTTTCGTCACAACCGCAGGGTAAAGGTCACCATAAGTTGGCTGTTTCTTCAGGTGCTTTTCTATTTGCTCATTGTCCCAGGCCGCTTCCCCTTCTTTCCAAAGTACACTTTCTGCACCACGGTAGCCATGACGTTCATCGTATGACAAGAGGTTATTTACCGCAGACGTATTTGCAGCATCTTGCAGTTTAGAATCCACAGTCATGTAGATATTCAAGCCAGAGGTGTAAGCTTCTTCTTCACCGTATTCTTTTACTGCCCATGCACGAGCCAACTCTGCTACGTAAGGTGCGGAAAGCTCAATCTCAGCGCTATGATAACGCGCCACGATAGGTTCATTGCGTGCTTCGTCATACTGCTCTTGTGTAATGTATTTCTCATCAAGCATTCGCATTAATACAACGTTACGGCGTTTTGTTGCGCGCTCAAGAGAGTAAATTGGGTTCATGGTTGATGGCGCTTTTGGCATACCAGCGAGTGTTGCAATCTCACTTAACGTCAATTCATCAAGGCTCTTGCCAAAATACACTTGAGCGGCAGCACCAAAGCCATATGAGCGGTAACCAAGGAAGATTTTATTGACATAAAGCTCCATGATTTCTTGCTTACTTAAAAGCTGCTCAATATGGATAGCAATAAAAATCTCTTTAATCTTACGCATGATCTTCTTCTCATTAGATAAGAAGAAGTTACGAGCTAGCTGTTGCGTAATCGTACTTGCACCCTGTTTAGCCGAGCCTGAAACCGCAACAACAACAGCTGCACGAGTGATGCCGATAGGGTCGATACCAGGATGCTCATAGAAACGACTATCTTCGGTTGCGATGAGCGCGTGAATTAAGTCTTGAGGAATTTCGTCATAAGTAACAGGAATACGACGCTTTTCACCGAACTGTGCGATCAGCTTCCCGTCTTGACTAAACACCTTCATAGGTGTTTGTAATTCAACGTCTTTTAGAGTTGCAACATCTGGCAATTCAGGCTTCACGTACTGATAGAAGCCAAATATTGTGGTGACTCCAAGAATTATGCAAATCAATGTTAAAAATAATAAACGCTTTATGAACTTCACCGGAGAATCCCTGATTGGTTGAGGCTGTGTAACGGCAAACCCTTGTACTCTTAGGTCAAAAATTTAGCACATAAGAGATATTAACTCTTATTTGGATGCTAATAACAACCTTTGCACGAAGAAATTTCGGAGCGAGAGTAAGAGATGGATAAGCTAATCGTTACCGGCATCGATATAGGCCATAACAGCCTCAAAGCCGTAGTACTTAAACCCACAGGCAACAATTACGCTCTGTTGGGTTACAAAGAAATATTACTAAAGGAAGGTATTGTCGCTGAAAATAACACCATAAATCATCAAGAAATTGTAAAGACCCTCAAGCAGATAAAAAAAGAACTGCCTTTTGGCGCTAAAAAAGTTGCGATCTCAGTTCCTGATAACTCGGTAATTAGCAAGAAACTGCAAATAGAACAAAATCTTGAAGAGAGTGAAGTTGAGTTTGCAGTGATACAAGCCTTTTCTCATCAATCGCCATTCCCTGTCGAAGAGCTGAGTTTAGACTTCGTTCGTCTTCGCGCTGAGGGCGGGCAGAGTGGCAGTGATAGCTATCAAGTGTTTGCGACAAGAAAAGATGTGGTAGAAGGCCGAGTCGATGCATTACAAAAGTCCGGACTAAAACCTGTTTTAGTGGACGTGCATTCGCAAAGCCTTGGTCATATCTGGAAGCTCACCGCCGATCGCTTTCCTGACAAAAACAAATACTGCTTACTCGATATTGGCACCTTATCGAGCTCCTTCACCATGTTTACCGAACAAGGTGAACTGTTTCACAAAGAGTTTGCTTACGGCACACGCGGAGCAAACAGCGCTTCTCCAGTCGATTTTCTGTCCGATGATGCTCAGGAGAAAACAGAGCTGTTTAACCGTCAAATCATAGAGCGAGTAAAGCGCCAGATGCAGCTCTATACCTCAATCAATGGCTCACAAAACATCAAGGGTATCTGGTTATCAGGGGAAGGGGCCTCCACTCCCATGCTCGCAGAGGAGTTGTCTCAACAATTGTCGTTAGAGTGTGAATTGCTAAATCCGCTAGGGCTATTTGAGATGAAGGTGTCTAAGCGTAAGCGTCGTGCTGTGGATTGGCAGCATTTCTCAACAGCAGCCGGACTGGCCGTTCGTGGCATTCATTGGCTGGGAGGCGCCCGTGCTTTATCGCATTAATTTACTTCCTTGGCGAGAGAATCAAAGAGAAGAGCACCGACGTCGTTTCATCAGTTTGGTCGCATTAGGCATGTTGGTCGCTGTTGGCATCCAGTGGGGTATTGGAAAGTTTTTTGAGTACCAACAAGATCAACAACAGGATCGGCTCGATTACCTCACTCACTACATTGCCGAACTCGACCAGCGTATTGAAGCAATGAAAATTGCAGAGCAAGAGCACAGCAAAATCCTCGAACGCCTAAAGGTCGTTGAAGGTTTACAAAACGGACGAAACAAAACGACCGAGTTCATGAACTTAATGCCTGCCGTTATCCCTGAAGGTGTATATGTCGACAAGATCAAAATGAATGATCTGGAAATTGAGATCTCTGGGATCTCTGATAGCACTCCAAAACTTGCCACGATGCTGGACAACATGGAGCGCTCGGCCAAGTTGAACGACGTAGAAATGCATTCCATCGTTCACGGCAAAGCCCGTTTTGGGAAAGAGTTTCAAACATTCAAAGTGTCTTTCATGTTCAAAGTAACGGAGAAGAAATTGGAGGCTCAACGTGGTTGATTGGCAGGATCTCGAAATCGATGAAATGGCCGAGTGGCCATTGTTGCCCCAGATTATAGTAATCGCGCTTCTGATCATGGTGATTCAAGGCTTAGGTTATTGGTTTTACCTTAAACCGAAAGACGAACAGTTGAATCACTTGATCCAGCAGGAGCAGACACTCAAGGTGGCATTGAAGATCAAAGCGAACAAAGTGGCAGCGTTGCCTCAGCTTCAATCTCAATTGGATGAACTTACCACCCGTTACGAGTTATTGCTGCAGCAACTGCCTGCGCAAAAAGAGCTGGCTACAATGCTCGCTTCAGTGAATGAACTTGGCATCGACAATAAGCTGACTTTCACCCGAATCGACTGGGGCGAAAAACAATCAGAGCACTTCCTTTATCGTCTCCCTTTAAACATTGAGTTAACGGGTGACTTTCATGACATCGGCCATTTTTCTCAGGCGATAGCGACGCTACCTCGAATCATCACGTTTAAAGATGTGACTTGGCAACGTGTCAGCCAAGAGAGCGAAACTCTGCACTTTCGGGTGCGCGCTAACACCTATCAGTTTAAGCCGGAGGAGACGAAAAATGACAAATAAGTCTTTGTTGCTGGTACTGATGGGTTCTCTATTGATGGGCTGCCAGGCGAATGATGAATCATTGACGGATTTTATTCGAGGAGTGGAAACACAGGCGCGTCGAGAGGTCGAGAAGCTTAAGCCCGCAGACAAGTATGTTGCAGTCACGTACGCACCGGAAGTACAGCGTGCACCCTTTGAATTACCCAAAGAAGCCACTATCGCGACTCAGCCAGTTGCAAGAAAAGATTGTTGGCAACCGCCCTCAAGAAGGCGAACTGGAAAATTAGAAAAATTCCCATTAAGCCAATTACGTTTGAAAGGGGTCATGGGCATGGATAACACGGTTTCTGGCCTCGTTCAGGCTCCCAATGGCACCGTCTATAAAGTTAAGCCGGGTCAATACCTTGGACGCAATAATGGCAAAGTGACCCATGTCAGCCACTCCTATTTGTTGATTAATGAAACGTTGCCCGACGGCTTAGGATGTTGGCAAAAACGTAAAGTTAAGTTGGCTTTGAGATAGCCCCATTTATTTTTGATATTGAGTAATGAAAATGAGACAAGGATTAACACGTACACCAAGGATACTTACTGGGCTCTTCTCCTTATGGTTGTTTGTATTTTTAGCCCCTTTAGCGGCAGCAGAAGAAGTTTCGTCCAATGCCCTAAAAAGTATCGACTTTCGAACTAATAAAGATAAAGACGCCGTGATTGTCGTCGAATTGGCGTCACCGGCCGCGATTGTAGATATCAAGCGTGTACAGGAAGGGTTAAGTATCGATTTGCTTAACACTTCAGTAAAAGACGAGCAATTGTATCTCCTAGACGTGAAAGACTTTTCGACTGTGGTTGAGAGCGTAGAAGTGTTTCGCGACACCTCGACGACGCGCTTGGTTGCGCACATCAATGAAGAATACAAGCATGATTACCGTTTAACGGGGCGTTTTTTGGAAATCAAAGTAGCGAAGATCAAACCTAATGAGAAAGCTCCAGATAAAAGCATTTTAGAAAGAGAAGGTAAGCTTATTTCGATTAACTTCCAAGATATTCCTGTGCGAAACGTCTTGCAGCTTATTGCTGATTACAACCAATTCAATTTGGTTGTCTCCGACTCTGTAGAAGGCAACCTCACGCTTCGTCTTGATGGTGTCCCTTGGCAGCAAGTGCTGGATATTATTTTGCAAGTTAAGGGGTTAGATAAGCGTGTTGATGGCAACGTGATTTTAGTTGCTCCGACTGATGAGTTGGACTTGCGTGAGAAGCAGCAGTTAGAAAAACAAAAACTTACGGAAGAAATGGGAGAGCTTTCATCTGAAATCATCAAAGTTAATTTTGCTAAAGCATCAGACATTGCGGAGATGATCAATGGAGAAGGAAATATCAGCATGCTGTCAGAGCGCGGCAGTATGACCATTGATGAGCGAACTAACTCGTTATTGATTAGAGAGTTACCTGAAAACATCGAGGTGATTCGAGAAATTATTGAGTCTTTGGATATTCCAGTTAAACAGGTTCAAATTGAGGCGCGTATTGTGACCATCAATGAAGGTAACATGGACGAGTTAGGGATTCGTTGGGGTTTTACGTCTATTAATGGCAGTAATACAGTGGGCGGTTCTATTGAGAACAACCTTGCCACGATCGGTCTCTATAATGGAGAAGGGGGTGATGACGGTGGTGACGGTGATGGAGTAGGGATCGATGACTTCCTCAATGTAAACTTAGCTGCAACCAGTCCGAATGCCACCAGCATTGCTTTTCAGGTCGCAAAGTTAGGTTCAGACACCTTGTTGGATCTTGAGCTTTCTGCTCTGCAACAAGAGTCTAAAGCTGAGATTATCTCGAGCCCACGTTTGATCACTACCAATAAGAAACCTGCCTATATCGAACAAGGTACAGAGATTCCTTATCTTGAGTCATCATCAAGTGGTGCAACGACGGTGACGTTCAAAAAGGCGGTATTAAGTTTGAAGGTAACCCCGCAAATCACACCGGATAACCGCTTAGTATTGGATTTAAGTGTCACGCAAGATAGACCAGGACAAGTCGTGAAGACAGGCACTGGTGAAGCGGTTGCGATTGATACTCAACGTATCGGGACGCAAGTGTTAGTGAATAACGGTGAAACGGTCGTTCTTGGTGGTATTTTTCAGCACAGCATTACTAACTCGGTGGACAAAGTGCCTTTGTTGGGCGACCTGCCGCTATTAGGTGCTCTTTTTCGTCGAAGTTATGAGAATGTTGGCAAAAGTGAGCTGTTAATTTTCGTCACGCCTAAGGTGGTGATTCAGTAGTTCTGTCTCGGGAAAAACTGATTAAATCAAAAATAAAGTTGCAATAGTGGCACCATGCTTGGATAATTTCGGGTCTTATCACGAATTATCTGTGAGGAACTGGTGCCACAAGCCTTGTAGAACAGCAGTTTAGCTGTGTTTTCTTGTGGCGATCTTATTGAATCAATGTTGTAAATTACTGCTAAACATGGCTGAGAAACGTAATATTTTCCTTGTTGGCCCAATGGGCGCCGGCAAAAGTACAATTGGTAGACATCTAGCACAGCAACTGCATATGGAGTTTGTTGACTCCGATACAGTGATCGAAGAACGCACTGGTGCAGACATCTCTTGGGTTTTTGATGTAGAAGGTGAAGAAGGCTTCCGCAAGCGTGAAGAAGCGGTACTTGAAGACCTAACACAAGAGCAAGGCATCGTGCTTGCGACTGGCGGTGGCTCTGTTAAGAGCAAAGAAAACCGCAATCGTCTTTCGGCACGTGGTGTTGTTGTTTACTTAGAAACGACGATTGAAAAGCAACTTGCGCGTACAAACCGCGACAAGAAGCGTCCTTTACTTCAAACGGATAACCCTCGCGAAGTATTGGAGCAATTAGCTGAAGAACGTAATCCTTTATATGAAGAAGTAGCGGATTACACTGTTCGCACTGACGATCAAAGTGCAAAAGTGGTAGCCAACCAGATCGTAAAAATGCTAGAAGAGAGATAAGTCTTTATCTTTTTTTTAATTGGAGCAAACCGATGGAACGGATTACGGTCAACCTAGCTGAGCGTAGCTACCCAATCTCTATTGGCGCCGGGTTATTTGAGGACCCGGCGTACCTCTCTCAAGTTCTCTCAAACAAAAATGCAAAACAAAAAGTTGTTGTGATCAGTAATGTCACAGTGGCGCCTTTGTATGCAGACAAAATTTTAAAGCAACTCGAGCAGCTCGGTTGTAGTGCATCCTTGTTAGAATTGCCTGACGGTGAACAGTACAAAAACTTGGATGTATTTAATCAAGTAATGAACTTCTTACTGGAAGGGAGTTATGCTCGTGATGTTGTGATCATCGCGTTAGGTGGTGGTGTTATTGGCGACCTTGTGGGTTTTGCGTCTGCCTGTTACCAGCGTGGGGTCGACTTTGTTCAAATACCGACCACATTACTATCCCAAGTGGACTCTTCGGTTGGTGGAAAAACCGCGGTTAACCATCCGTTGGGTAAGAACATGATAGGTGCGTTTTACCAACCTAAAGCCGTGATCATTGATACCAACTGCCTGTCGACGTTGCCTGAACGTGAGTTCGCTGCGGGTATCGCCGAAGTCATTAAGTACGGCATTATTTACGATGCAGATTTTTTTGTATGGTTAGAAGACAATCTTGAGCGCTTGTATGCGTTGGATGAAGAAGCACTAACTTATGCGATCGCACGTTGCTGTGAAATAAAAGCGGAAGTGGTGGCTCAGGATGAGAAAGAGTCGGGCATCCGTGCTTTGCTTAACTTAGGTCACACCTTTGGCCATGCGATTGAAGCGGAACTTGGCTATGGCAATTGGCTGCATGGTGAAGCGGTATCTTCCGGCACTGTTATGGCGGCCAAAACGTCGCATCTACGCGGTCTGATCTCGGAAGAGCAATTTGAGCGTATTGTTGCGATTTTGCGTCGTGCAAAACTGCCTGTGCATACTCCAGACAGTATGAATTTCGATGACTTCATCAAGCACATGATGCGAGATAAGAAAGTCCTCTCTGGTCAATTACGATTGGTTTTGCCTACAGGCATTGGCACTGCCGAGGTAATTGCTGATACGACGCAAGACGTACTCAAACAGGCGATAGACTTCGGTCGCGATATTTAACCTTGTAATGGCGCCTTTGGGCGTCATTCTTGTAGTGTATTAAGGTTATTAGATGAGTGTTGCTCACGTACTGGAATTAGATTCTCAAATCGAGTTGCTTGATAGATTAGGTCTACTGACTAACTTTGGTTCCAATCTCATTGCGATTAATGGTCATGATGGGTACGGGAAATCTTGGTTAGCGCAGCGATACCTTGAAGTGGGTGCCAGTAACAAGAATCAATGTTTGTTACTTTGTCATTCTAATCAAGACGATGTGCAGCATCGCGTCCTTATTTTGAGTCAACTGGCTTCAGACGCATTGTTTAATCAGCAAGAGCCTTTACTTGATAGCCTTGAAAGGCTTTTAGGTGATGAGCCGTGTGACATTGCAATTGTTGTAGATGATGCGCATTTATTGAGTGAGACACTTATCTCTGAGCTTTGGATGCTGGTCTTAGAGGCGCACCATAAGCCAAATTGGACCATCAATGTCTTACTGTTTACACAGTCTGGACGTTTAGAAGGTTTGCTAGCACGTCTCAGTTATGGACAAGAGATAAAGCCTGTTGAGCTTGATATTGATATGTTGTCCGAAGTGGAAGCTCGTCGTTTCTTTGAGTCACTTGTAGCGCGCTACGTCGATGATGAGTCTGAGAAACGGGTTCGAGATGCATTTAAAAAAGTCGACCCAGTACCGGGGGACATCATGGCGTTAGGAGAGATGAAAGTGGAAAAAAGGATCATTATCCGCTCGATTGTCGGTTCACCCCTGAATATTGCGTTGGTGGTATTAGTATTACTGTTGCTTGCTGCTGGTGGCTATTGGTGGATGCTTAGTCAACCAAGTCCTGATGATAAGGCGCAGCAAATTGCTGGCAGTTTAGAGCAAACGGCTATTCCAACTTTTGAAGAGTCAGGAATCAGTGCAGCGCAGTCTTCACTGCAACCTGTAACCGATGGCTCTAGCAGTCCTGATAAGTCTGGTGCGGTTGATGATTCTGATTCATTACCGCCAGCAGTGACAGAAGAAGTAGCGAGCGTAGGCAGTGATGACAATCAACAAAGAGTGGTGATTGAGTCGAATGTGGTCGATGCATTGCTTGAAGGTAAAACTGATTCAGCAGACACAAAAGCGATTGATGACGTCGTAGGTATTGAGAAGACAGAAACCGCCGATGAAACTAGCTCTCCTTTGATTAAAGTCGTAAAACCGAATCAAGATATGGCGCAAGCACCTGCTCAGTCAGAAGAGGGTGACGTAAACCAACCTGTTGTGAAGTTTTCATTTGCCCGTGAAGAACTAAAAGCGCTATCGCCAAGAGCTTATACTTTACAACTCGCAGCTATGACCTCAATGGAAGATGTACAATCCTTTCTCAATGAGCATCAACTGAATAATCAAGTGCGAATTTATCCTACCGTTCGTAATGACACCGAGTGGTATATCATCACATATCAAGATTATCCGACAATTCAAATGGCTCGTGATGCCGTCGCAAGCTTGCCAGATTCGGTTAAGTCGGTGAGTCCTTGGGCAAAATCACTCCGTCAGGTTCACCGTGAAATTGAACGAGTGAAATAAACCTGAGCTTCCCTGAAAAATATGTTACATTCCGCAGCCTTAATTTTTGGTCGATAGATAGAGCAGTAGATGAAAAAGCAACGAGCCTTTCTTAAATGGGCAGGAGGAAAATACGGACTGGTTGAAGACATCCAACGTCATTTGCCGCCGGCTCGAAAGCTAGTTGAACCTTTTGTTGGTGCGGGCTCAGTGTTTCTGAATACCGATTATGACCATTATCTACTTGCAGATATCAATCCAGATTTGATCAATCTGTACAACCTGCTGAAAGAACGCCCTGAAGAGTATATCTCTGAAGCGAAGCGTTGGTTTGTCGCTGAGAACAACCGCAAAGAAGCCTACCTACACATTCGCGCTGAGTTTAATAAAACCGATGACGTGATGTACCGCTCTTTAGCGTTTTTGTACATGAACCGCTTTGGTTTTAATGGCCTATGCCGTTACAACAAAAAAGGTGGCTTCAATGTACCGTTTGGCTCTTACAAAAAGCCGTATTTCCCTGAGGCGGAATTGGAGTTTTTTGCAGAAAAAGCCAAAAAAGCTACGTTCGTTTGTGAAGGTTATCCTGAAACATTTCGTCGTGCGCGCAAAGGGAGCGTCGTGTATTGCGATCCACCTTATGCGCCGCTTTCAAATACGGCAAATTTCACCTCATACGCAGGTAATGGTTTCACGTTGGACGACCAAGCTGCATTAGCCGACATTGCTGAAAGAACAGCGACTGAACGTGGCATTCCTGTGTTGATTTCTAACCACGACACTACCTTGACACGTCGGTTGTATCACGGTGCGGATCTTAATGTGGTAAAAGTAAAGCGTACCATTAGCCGTAATGGTAACGGTCGTAATAAAGTTGATGAGCTACTTGCGCTTTTTCATGCCCCAGACATGGATAAATCAAGCTCTTAATTCTCACACTATTATATCTAAATAGTGGATCTCCCCACTGGCTTCGGTAGAATTGCGCGCAGATTGTTTGCTCATTACTACTGAGGTCAGGTATGAAAGATTTTCTTATTGCTCCATCCATTTTATCGGCAGATTTTGCTCGTCTCGGTGAAGATGTAGAAAAAGTACTCGCAGCGGGTGCGGATGTGGTGCACTTCGACGTTATGGATAACCACTATGTACCAAACCTGACTTTTGGTGCGCCTGTGTGTAAAGCACTACGCGATTATGGCATCACAGCGCCAATCGATGTTCACCTAATGGTGAAACCCGTTGACCGTATTATTCCTGATTTCGCAAAAGCGGGTGCGTCGATGATTACGTTCCATGTAGAAGCTTCTGATCATGTAGACCGTACACTGCAGTTAATTAAAGAGCACGGCTGTCAGGCTGGTGTGGTACTAAACCCAGCAACGCCACTTGCAAGTCTTGAGTTTATTATGGATAAAGTCGACATGATTCTACTGATGTCGGTAAACCCTGGTTTTGGTGGTCAATCATTCATTCCTCATACACTAGATAAACTGCGTGCCGTTCGTAAGATGATTGACGAGTCTGGCCGTGATATCCGCTTAGAAATCGATGGCGGTGTGAAGGTTGACAACATTCGTGAAATTGCAGAAGCGGGCGCAGACATGTTTGTTGCAGGCTCGGCGATTTTCGGTGAGCCAGATTACAAACAAGTGATCGATCAAATGCGCGCTGAACTGGCTGAAGTTAAATAAGCACCGATAAGCCAGCGCAATAACACGCTGATTTTAAAGGCTGCCAGCTTGTTGGCAGCCTTTGTGTTTTCTAGTATTAGAAGAAATTAAATATCCACTGCGCTGAGCAAATAATCACTTGCCTATTTTACGCCCTTTCTGTACTATTCGTGCTCCTTAAACTCAGTCAATTATCTTTAGTTCCTTGCTTCCTCTGGACGACTGAGCCATTTGTGGAAGCTGAATAATCCGTAAGGAGCAACCAATGCGTCATTACGAAATCGTATTCATGGTGCACCCAGATCAAAGCGAGCAAGTTGCTGGCATGATCGAGCGTTACACTGGTTCAATCACTGAAGCTGGCGGTAAAATCCACCGTCTAGAAGACTGGGGCCGTCGTCAACTGGCTTACCCAATCAACAAGCTTCACAAAGCTCACTACGTTCTTATGAACGTTGAAGCTGACCAAGCTGTAATTGATGAGCTAGAAACTGCTTTCCGTTTCAACGATGCAGTTCTACGTAACATGATCATGCGTACTAAAGCAGCGATCACTGAGCAATCTATCATGCTTAAGCAAAAAGAAGAGCGTGCTCCACGTCGTGAAGAGCGTTCTGAAGCTAAGCCTGAAGCTAAGTCAGAAGCTGCTGAGTAAGTTTTCTTATGGCCAATCGAATGGAGCTGAGCGGCACCATTGCCAAACCGCCCATTCGTAGTAAAAGCCCTGGTGGCATTGAACACTGTCGGTTTTGGCTGGAGCATCGCTCTACTATTATCGAAGCTGACTTACCTCGACAAGTTTATTGTCGTATGCCGGTAGTCGTCAGCGGGCTTGGGTCACAAGCACTAACTCAGAATTTAGTTCAAGGCAGTAACATTAAGGTAAGTGGTTTTGTCACTTATCAAACCGGCCGAAATGGCGTGGGAAAATTAGTGTTACACGCCGACAACATTACTCAAATTTAAGATCAGGAGATAGCCCATGGCTCGTTTCTTCCGTCGTCGTAAATTCTGCCGTTTCACTGCAGAAGGCGTACAAGAGATTGATTACAAAGACGTAGCAACTCTTAAAAACTACATCACTGAAGCTGGTAAAATCGTACCTAGCCGTATCACTGGTACAAGCGCTAAGTACCAGCGTCAACTAGCACGTGCTATCAAGCGTTCACGCTACCTAGCTCTACTACCGTACACTGACAAGCATCAGTAATCGGTTCATTTTATTAAGAAAGAGGATTAAGCAATGCAAGTTATTCTACTTGATAAAATTGGTAACCTAGGTGGTCTTGGCGATACTGCAAACGTTAAATCTGGCTACGCTCGTAACTTCCTTATCCCACAAGGTAAAGCAGTTATGGCAACTAAAGCTAACGTTGAAATGTTTGAAGCTCGTCGTGCTGAACTAGAAGCTAAAGTTGCTGAGCAACTAGCTGCTGCAGAAGCTCGCGCAGAGAAAGTTAACGCTCTAGAAGCGGTAGTTATCGCTTCTAAAGCTGGTGACGAAGGCAAACTATTCGGTTCTATCGGTACTCGTGACATCGCTGACGCTATCACAGCTGCAGGCGTTGAAGTTGCTAAGAGCGAAGTTCGCCTTCCTGAAGGTGCTCTACGTAACACTGGTGAGTTCGAGATCAGCGTTCAACTTCACTCTGAAGTTTTCGCGACAGTTAACCTACAAGTTGTTGCTGCTGAGTAATTCAGTATCAAGACGAAATACTAAAAAGCACCTCCTCGGAGGTGCTTTTTTTATTTTCAGCCCTAAACCACCTACTTCAGTAGGTGGTTATCATCCGTTTCGGCTTTGCCTGTAAAACTACTC
>NZ_JAWOTS010000030.1:0-35909 GCF_033338975.1 Vibrio sp. Vb0349
TGCCGCCAGCGTTCAATCTGAGCCATGATCAAACTCTTCAATTTAAGATTTTGTCGGCTCAATGAATACTGAACATTCCTTTCGCTAATAAATAGCAGAAGTAATGTTTGAATTGACTGTGCTGAATCTTTCGATTCAATGGTCACTTCGTATCATTGAAACCTAATTTGAAGCCTAAGCTTCTAATTGGATTATCATCAACGAGTGCCCACACAGATTGATAGGTCTATATTTTTAAAGAGCACACTTCGAAGTTCTCTTCAAAGTGGACGGCTATTTTAGCTAGATAACTTATCGTGTCAAACACTTTTTTAAGTTATTTATCTGCGAGTTCATTTTAACTCACTAACCGTAGTTGTTTAGGTTCTGCTTCACTTGCTTTCCCGTGACAACGGAGGCGCATTATAGGGAGTTCATTAAAGAACACAAGTGCATTTTTTTAAAAAAACTCACCTTTTTAGTTTATTCGTATAGAAAACAGACAAAAGACTCTAAAAAACTATAGAAAAGGGGCCAAACGGCCCCTTTAGTGTGATTTTTATCTCAATTTTACTGTATCCATACAATTATTGATGAGCACAAATTTGGTCATTAGTAACAATTAGCTGCACTGTCTTGTCTGGAACGATTTCACCAGACAGAATTGATTTGGCTAACGGGTTCTCGACATTCTGCTGAATTGCACGTTTTAAAGGACGCGCACCATACACAGGATCGAAACCAACTTGAGCGATCAAATCGAGCGCTTTGTCGGAAACTTCTAGTTGATAGCCTTTCTCCTCTAGTCGTTTCGCCAAACGTTCCAATTGAATAGAAGCAATGGACTTAATGTGTTCTTGACCAAGTGGATGGAACACCACGATTTCGTCAACACGGTTCAAGAACTCTGGGCGGAAGTGTTTGCTAACCACATCCATCACTTCACTCTTGATACCTTGATAGTCTAATGTTGCGAAATTCTCTTGGATACGAGATGAACCCAAGTTAGATGTCATGATCACAACCGTATTACGGAAGTCAACAGTACGACCTTGACCATCCGTTAAACGCCCATCATCGAGAACTTGCAGCAGAATGTTAAATACATCCGGATGCGCTTTCTCTACTTCGTCTAACAAAATTACCGAATACGGCTTGCGACGAACCGCTTCCGTTAAGTAACCACCCTCTTCATATCCGACATAGCCTGGAGGCGCACCCACCAATCTTGCCACTGAGTGTTTCTCCATGAACTCAGACATATCGATACGGACCATCGCATCTTCGCTGTCGAACATAAAGCTCGCAAGTGTCTTACAAAGCTCTGTTTTACCCACACCAGTTGGACCTAAGAATAAGAAGGAGCCAATTGGTCGGTTTGGATCAGAAAGCCCAGCTCGACTACGACGAATGGCATTCGATACAACAGAGACCGCTTCGCTTTGCCCTACCACACGATTATGCAGCACGTCTTCCATACGAAGTAGTTTCTCTTTTTCCGCTTCTAGCATCTTGGATACCGGAATGCCGGTTTGCTTAGAAAGTACTTCTGCAATCTCGTTGTCGGTTACTTTATTACGCAATAGCGTCATTTCCTGCATTTCAGCTTGGGTTGCAAGATCTAACTGCTTCTCAAGTTCAGGAATACGACCATATTGAAGCTCCGACATACGGTTTAGATCGCCAGCACGGCGAGCAAACTCCATGTCCATACGAGCTTGTTCAAGCTCAGACTTAATATGTTGAGTGCCAGAAAGAGCTGCTTTTTCTGTATTCCAAACCTCTTCTAGCTCAGCATACTCTCGCTCTTTTTCATTGAGTTCTTCATTAAGCGCTTTCAAACGCTTTTCACTCGCTTCATCGTGCTCGTTACTTAGTGCTTGTTGCTCAATTTTGAGTTGGATAATTTTACGCTCAAGCTTATCCAAGGACTCTGGCTTAGAGTCAATTTGTAAACGAATGCTTGAAGCCGCTTCGTCGATTAAGTCGATCGCTTTATCCGGCAACTGACGGTCGGAGACATAGCGATGTGACAAGCTCGCCGCAGCAACAATCGCTGGGTCAGTAATTTCGACGTGATGATGAAGCTCATAACGCTCCTTCAAGCCACGTAAAATCGCCACGGTATCCTCAACGGTCGGCTCATCCACCAGCACTTTTTGGAAACGACGTTCTAATGCTGCATCTTTTTCGATGTACTGACGATATTCATCCAATGTTGTTGCGCCAACACAGTGCAGCTCACCACGAGCTAATGCCGGTTTTAGCATGTTGCCCGCATCCATTGAGCCTTCACCTTTACCAGCACCGACCATAGTGTGTAGTTCATCAATGAAGAGGATGACGTTGCCTTCTTCTTTAGCAAGTTCATTCAATACTGATTTTAAACGCTCTTCAAATTCACCACGGTACTTAGCACCAGCAACCAGTGCGCCCATGTCTAATGACAGCACACGGCGACCACGCAGACCTTCAGGTACTTCGTTGTTAACTATGCGCTGCGCTAAGCCTTCAACAATTGCTGTCTTACCTACGCCTGGTTCACCGATAATCACAGGGTTGTTTTTAGTACGACGCTGCAATACCTGGATAGTACGACGGATTTCATCATCACGGCCGATAACCGGATCTAATTTACCTTGCTCTGCACGTTCGGTAAGGTCTATGGTGAACTTTTCCAATGCTTGGCGAAGCTCTTCTGCGTTCGGATCATTGACCTTTTGACCACCTCTGATCTTTTCGATTGCCTGACTGACTTTTTGCTCTGTTAAGCCGATCTCTTTGAGTAATTGCCCCAATGGTCCGCGATCTTCTAAAGCGGCAAGCAGGAAGACTTCAGACGAGATATAGGAGTCTTGACGCTTTTGCGCCACTTTGTCACACAGGTTAAACAATGTGCCCATCGAGCTAGAGAGCTGAACATCCCCACCGATGCCACTGACTTTTGGTAATCGATCTAACATTTCACTCAATTTAGAGCGTAAATGCGTTACGTCCACATCCAGCATAGTAAGCAATGGACGAATTGGACTGCCATTTTGATCAAGCAAAGCCACCATGAGGTGAACTGGCTCGATATATTGATGATCGCGCCCTAACGCTAGTGATTGAGCATCAGAGATAGCGATTTGAAACTTACTTGTGAATCGATCAAGACGCATATCTACCTTCCTAACCTCAACTAAAGGAAATTCTTTTGACAGTTAGAAAGATGGATACTCAGGAGGGGAATTTCAAGGGAGTGAATGAATAAAGATAGCTTTGCAAAAATAGTAGTATGCATCTTAGCACTTTATTGCTTATAGCTAGTCTTCGATCCAAATAAAGGTTGCTTGTCGACCAGTCTTACCATCACGGCGATACGAGTAAAAAGAGGCTTTATCTTGGTAAGTACAAAGTCCAGAATCAAACACTTGTGTCACACCAGCCCGGTTTAGACGTTGCGTTGCCAGCACCGACATGTCAGCAAACCATTTACCGTCGATATCGCGTGGAGCAAATGCTTGATTCGCCTGTGAATCAAAATCAACAAAAGCTTGCAGAACATCTTCACCCACTTCGAAGGCTTGAGGGCCAATGGCGGGGCCAAGCCACGCTATCACTTCACCAGAAAACAACGCTAACGCATTTTCGACAATGCCATTTGCTAAGCCGCGCCAACCTGCGTGAACAGCGGCTACTTGCGTACCTTGTGTATTAGTCAATAATACAGGTAAACAGTCGGCGGTCATCGCTGAACAAACAACATGGCTTGAAGAAGTAAATACACCATCCGCATCAAGCACCTGTGTTGTTGGTTCATTTGCTTGAGCCACAACGGTTGAATGCGTTTGGTTTAACCATATTGGCGCATTTGGCATGCTTGCCTGTTGCGCCAACCAAGCTCGGTTCTTCTCTACTAAAGACAAATCATCCCCAACGTGAGTACCTAAATTTAGCCCTTGGTAAGGGCCTGTCGAAAATCCGCCTATGCGTGTTGAGGCGAAAGCTTTGACATTTTTAGGCGCTGGCCAATTCGGAATGATCGTCTTCATATTAGAATTCTTCCGGTAAGCCGTGCTCTTCTGTATCTTGACGAAGCGCTTCAGTCATCACAACCATGTCATCAGGCACTGGAGCATGAAACTCAAGAACTTCGCCCGTAATTGGGTGCTCAAAGCGCAGCATTACTGCGTGCAATGCTTGGCGATCGAAACCCCGGATCATTGCCGTTAGCTCTTCAGACGCACCTGTCGGGATGCGAGCACGTCCACCATATGCAATATCACCGAGCAACGGATGCTGAAGGTAAGACATGTGCACACGAATCTGGTGCGTACGACCCGTTTCTAGACGCAAGCGAATACGCGTGTGTTCGCGGAAGCGTTCAGCAACACGGTAGTGCGTTACTGCTGGTTTGCCCATTGGTGCTACCGCCATAAGCGTGCGCTTAGTAGAGTGACGACCAATCGGTTGATCCACTTTACCTCCCGCAGTCATACGACCAATAGCGATCGCTTCGTACTCACGAGTAATATTACGTTTTTGCAGTGCGCGAACCAGACGAGTTTGTGCAGGAACGGTTTTCGCCACCACCATCAAACCCGTTGTGTCTTTATCCAAACGGTGCACGATACCTGCACGAGGTACTTCTGCAATATCAGGGTAATGATGCAACAACGCATTAAGTACAGTGCCATCAGGCGTACCAGCGCCCGGATGAACCACAAAGTCACGAGGTTTGTTGATAACGATAATATCTTCATCTTCATAGACGATATCTAGCGGGATATCTTGCGCTTCCCAGCGTTCTTCATCTTCTAACTCGGCTTGCAATGTAATTTCCTCGCCACCCATTACTTTGGTACGAGGTTTAGTGACAACTTCACCATCAACTTGAACTTTCCCATCAAGCAGCCACTCTTTTAGGCGCGAGCGAGAGAAGTCCGCGAATAATTCGGCGATAGCTTGGTCTAAACGTTGACCTAACTGGCTATCTTTTACGGTATTTGTTAATACAATCTGCTGAGCCATATCGAACTTTTTTAAAAACTGTGAGACTAATGCTCACGACTGTGAAAAAATAGACTATTACGTCATTGTATCTGTTACTGGAAAGAAAGTAACGGCAGCTTAAGAAATATTTAGATTCAAGGAACAGACTCCTGATATGAAACGTCAGACTTTAACAGGCCTTTTAGCGGTATCCCTTCTGTTTGGATGTGCAAGCAAAGAAGAAATCGTTCCTGATGTGCCGCCTTCGGAACTGTATGCAGACGCACAGATTTCTCTTCAAAGTGGTAATTGGCTTTCTGCAATTGAGAAACTGGAAGCATTAGACTCACGTTACCCATTCGGTGCCTACTCTGAACAGGTGCAGCTTGACCTAATCTATGCGTACTACAAAAACGACGACCTTGCTTTGGGCTTGGCAACCATTTCTCGCTTTATGCGTTTAAACCCAACCCATGAAAAGATGGATTGGGTGCTGTACATGCGAGGTCTAAGCCACATGGCGCAAGATCGTAACTTTATGCATGATTTATTCAGCGTAGATCGAAGCGATCGCGATCCTGAACCGGTAAAAAAAGCGTTTGATGACTTCAAAAAACTACTTCAACGCTACCCGAATAGCCCATATGCAGAAGATTCACAAAAACGTATGGTCGCGCTGAAAAACCGTCTAGCAAACTATGATTTAGCGACTGCTGACTTCTACCTTCGCCGTGAAGCTTGGGTCGCTGCTATTAATCGCAGCCAAGAGCTACAAAAAGCGTATCCAGACACAGAAGCTGCACGTAAGTCACTGACTATCCAGCTAGAGGCCTACAAGCAACTTGGTTTGGAAGACGCCGTAGCAAGAACTGAAAAGCTTATCGAGCTCAACCCTGTGAAGTAATTGAACTTGCTTTAAACTGAACCGCCACCGTTTTTACCGTGGCGGTTTTTTATTACTCTCAATAGTGTATTCAGCCCTTTCTTGATGATCTTCCTAGCTCCACATATGCTTAAAGTTCTCCTCCCCCCCCTTTATAAAAAGGATGTGAACGTGACGATATCTAAGCTTTGCGCAGTTATGCTGCTCCTATTGTCTGCTTCCGTTTGCGCACTGCAAATCTCGCCGCTCAAACAGCCTCCTTATACCGGAGACCTCGATGTCATCAAGGAGAAGAATGTACTGCGCGTCTTAGTTTCTGCTGATTTAGGCTTTTACTACATTGAGGGCGGCACACCAAAAGGCATAGGCGCGGAATTGCTGGCGCATTTCGAAAAAGACCTTCGTAAACTCAAACCAAAGCTTAACGTACAAATTATTCCTGTTGCCCGCGACCAGCTACTGCCAGCCTTAGAAAACGGTTCAGGTGACTTAGTTGTCGCCAACCTGACTATTACCGACACGCGCAAACAGAAAGTGGAGTTCAGTTCACCCATTCTCACTGACATTCAAGAGTGGGTAGTGACAAACAAAAGCACACCAACGATGACGAAAATCGAACAACTGAGCGGCAAAGAGATTTGGGTGCGCGCCAGCTCTAGCTACTTTGAAAGCATTCAGACACTAAATAAGAAACTAAACAAAAAAGGCTTACCGCCTGTTATCGTGCACTTTATTGAAGAAACACTTCAAGATTATGAGCTGGTCGGAATGCTCAACAATGGTTACGTCAAAGCCATTGTTCTCGATAGCCATAAAGCCAAGCTTTGGCTGAAAGTGATGGATGATATTCGGGTGCACAAAAAAATCCCTATCCGCAAAAATGGCAAAATTGCTTGGGCAATGCGAGAAAATAGTCCCAAATTAAAAGCCGTCGTGAATAAGTTCATCCAGAAGTCTCGCTCTGGGACACTACTCGGTAACGTTATTTACGGCAAATACATCGATAACACGGGATGGTTGAACAGAGCTCTTAACCCTAAGAAAATTGCTCAACTAGAAAAACTCGCGGCGCTATTTTCACGCTATGGTGAGAAATACGATATCGACTATTTACTGATCGCAGCAATCGCTTACAAGGAATCAGGATTTAATAACAACCTAGTTGGAAGTCGAGGTGCCGTTGGCATAATGCAAGTACTACCCAGCACCGCTCAAGATCCGAATATCAATATCAAAAATGTTCGACAATTAGAAAACAACATTCATGCTGGAGTGAAATACTTAGCTTTTTTGCGTAAGCAGTACTTCAGTGATCCTGATATCACTGCACAAAATAAACTCTACTTTACATTGGCGGCTTACAATGCGGGCCCCGGCAATGTAGAGCGTATTCGTAAGCGTGCAGCCCAACAAGGTTACGATCCTAATGTTTGGTTTAATAACGTGGAAATCGTTATGCGGAAAAGTTTAAGCTCAACGGTTGGGTACGTCACAAGCATTAATCGCTACTACATAATATACAAACAACTAGAAAGCTTGGACCAAGTCAAAAGTCTAGAAAGGGTTTCACTAGCCCCAAAAGACCCCATTTTCATGATACCGCTACGAAAAGTCAGCCAAATGCCAGACAGTAAAAAGCCGCTTGTACAGTAAGCGGCTTTTTAAATGGATTCATTGGAAAGACTCAGTGATCGTCATCACACGTTACGTGCAGTTAAATTTTAACCACCTCAAATATTAGGCCGTAAAACTTCCCTAAAAACGAGGCCGTTTTCAGCTGAGTACTCTATCCAATCTACGGATTTACTAACCGATAACAAGCAATTTCACGATAAATCTCAGAAGTTCTTGAGTGAGATCACATTCATTTTTCATCATAAAAAACCCGAGCAAAATAATGATCTGAATCACATTTTTTTATGCTTAAAGCGGTAATCTGAACTCAACCCATGAGGGATGCAACAGAGGAAAAACACTTATGACAATGAATATCACTGGCAAAAACATCGAAATCACCTCTGCAATCCGAGCTCATATTGAGAGCAAATTTAAAAAACTGGAGAAATGGCAAGTAGACCTAATTGGTTGCCAAGCAACTTTCAGTGAGGAACCAAACAAACAGAAGAAATTCGAAGCGGTTATCAAAGTTCCTAAAGGCCAGCTCATTGCCTCAGCAACTCACGAAGATCTTTACGCAGCTATCAACGAAGTGGAGCAAAAACTAGAACGACAATTGAACAAGCTGACCCACAAACCTGAAGCTCGACGTGCAAGTAAGCCTGAGCTAGTGGAAGAAGAAGAGTAAACTGAACATATTGAGGAAATAGCGCCGAAAGGCGCTATTTTTTTGCTTGACGCTCTCCCCAGCCTTGCTTATTGTGTTTAAACACTCATAAATTAAGCACTATTTATGCATTTAACCTCACTGTTTATTTTTGACTTCTTTTTCCTCCCATAGTTGGAGGGGCGAACTCGTTTGTGAAAGAAAAGTCAAAAACAAACAGAAAGCCTCCCAAATCGGGAGGCTTTTTTATAAGGAAAGAATTGATGACTGACCAACCTATTTCCCTCGAAGAAATTCGTTTACGCTTGAATGAGTTGGATGACCAACTTCTCAGCTTATTGTCTGAGCGCCGTAAACTCAGCATTGAAGTAGCCAAAAGCAAAGTACAAACCTCAAAGCCTGTTCGCGACGCCGTCCGTGAACAGCAATTATTGGTCAAGCTGATTTCTAATGGCCAAGATAAATACGAACTTGACGCGCAGTACATCACCAAACTTTTCCATACCATCATTGAAGACTCAGTTCTGCTTCAACAAAGTTATCTGCAAAATCTCGTTAACCCACAGCAAAGCCGTAAGCCACTTGCTCGCGTCGCTTTTTTAGGAGCCAAAGGCTCTTATTCGCACTTGGCAAGTCGCGAATACTTCAGTCGTAAAAATACGGAGCTTATCGAGCTCAACTGCGAGCACTTTAAAGAAGTGACTCAAACGGTTGAATCTGGCCATGCTGATTATGGCGTTCTGCCAATCGAAAACACCAGCTCAGGCTCTATTAATGAAGTGTATGACTTACTACAACACACGACGCTTTACATCGTTGGAGAGCTAACTCAACCAATCGAACACTGCTTGGTTGCGAAAAAAGACATTCGTCTGGAAGATATTAAAACGCTGTATTCTCACCCTCAGCCACACCAACAGTGCAGTGAGTTTTTAAGCCGTATGAAAGGGGTAAAGCTGGAATCCTGCGCGAGCACAGCAGATGCAATGCAGAAAGTCCAAGAGATGGATCGTGATGATGTGGCTGCAATTGGTAATGCATCAAGCGGTAAGCTATATGGCTTGCAAGCAATTCAAGGCAACATCGCAAACCAAACCGAAAACCATACTCGCTTTATCGTGGTTGCTCGTAAACCGGTTGAAGTTTCTACTCAGATTCCAGCAAAAACCACATTGATCATGTCGACCTCCCAAGAGGCAGGCTCATTGGTTGAAACACTATTAGTGCTGCAACGTTACGGCATCAATATGACCAAGCTGGAATCACGCCCAATTATGGGGAACCCGTGGGAAGAGATGTTCTACGTAGACTTGACATCACATCTTGCTTCGACAGAAATGCAACAGGCACTTGAAGAGCTAACAAAAATCACTAAGCACTTGAAAGTATTAGGCTGTTACCCGAGTGAGAACGTAAAGCCTACGCAAGTAAAATTGAGTTAATAGACACCAGTGAGTAAAAAGATCATGGCAACCCAAAAAGTCGTAATCGCATCGCTAAACCCAGCCAAAATTAATGCAGTTCAAAGTGCATTTCGTAATGCATTTCCGCATCAAGAGTTCAACTTCGTTGGCATCAGTGTACCGAGTGAGGTCGCAGATCAGCCCATGACGAATGAAGAAACTCATCGTGGTGCGCTAAACCGCGTTAAAAACGCAAAAGTAGAGATGCCAAACGCGGATTACTATGTCGGTCTCGAAGCGGGAATTGAAGCAAACGTGACGTTTGCTTGGATGGTGGTTGAGTCAGAGACTCACCGCGGTGAATCTCGTTCTGCAAGCTTAATGTTGCCGCCAAAAGTCTTGGAAAAACTCAAGGATGCGAATGAATTGGGAGATGTAATGGACGAAGTGTTTGGTACTGATAATATCAAACAGAAAGGTGGCGCTATTAGCCTGCTAACCCAAAACCAGCTAACTCGAAGCTCGGTCTATCACCAAGCCTTGATTCTGGCTTTAATTCCACTCACAAACCCTGAGCATTTTCCTTCAAATTTATAACACTCAGCCTAGTCTCTAGATACGCAAAAGGGCGGATATTTCCGCCCTTTGTAATACGTTATCTTAGTCACTTGTAACACCAAGGCCTAAAAGCAAATTGGATATACTGTCTACTTAGATACCGCAACTTGTTCTAACAAGACTTTCAACTTGTCTTTTTCTTCATCAGATTTCGACTTTAGTTCGTTAGAGCCACGAGTAATGGTGGCAATGCCCACACCAAGCATCTGACTGATCTGCCGTTGAGATAATTCTCCTTTAAGAAGTTCGTTAATTATATTAACGCGTGATATTAATGACTCTCTCTCATCACGTGACATCAGCATAGTTAACAGCATGTCATCTTGCTGGGTGCCCATACTTGTTCGAATTAGCTCAATAATCTGTTGCCAGTCTTTGTACTCGGGTTCGTGCGACATCAAGTTACCTCACTCAATACTTGGTATTGATCTCATGTTGATTCAAGAACGCGCCATCGATACCCAAAAGATCACGATAGTATGTTTCAAACATCAAGATGTTTTGTACATAACCGCGCGTCTCTTTAAATGGAATTGCCTCAATAAAGGCATAAGCATCCACTTTTCCTTGGGTACGCTCTCGCCACGTTTTTACTCTGTTAGGACCTGCATTATAAGCAGCAAGAGCAAAAATACGATTATTATCGTAATCCTCTAATAAACCTTGCAAATAATGGCTACCAATCTCGATATTTTTTCCTACATTGTAGAGATCCTGCGTACCTTGATAACTCAACTTATATTTACGTGCCGTGTACTTCGCCGTTGCAGGCATGATCTGCATAAGACCACGAGCGCCAACTGGAGAGCGGGCTTCAACATCTAACGCACTTTCCTGTCGAGCGAGAGACATCATCGTGACGGGATCAATGTTGTGCTTTTTCGCATAAAAGTTAAACCACCAGCGGTGTGCTATTGGGAACCTAAGTTCGATGTTATCCCACATCTGCGCTTGAATACTCGCGGTCACCGTTAAGTTATGCCAACGTTTAAATGATGCATAAGCCGCCAACATCGCCTTTTCATCTTTTCCTACGCGGCGCAGTAAGTGTGCCCATTCACTCTTCGCTGCTGCGATTTTATCCGTCGCGATCAACTCTTCGATACGAGCTAGCGAGTCTTGATAGGGTTGAACAACTTTCTTATCCAACTTAACCGTATGCGTTGGGTATTTGATTGATTGTCCGATTGCATTGGCGGCAGCCACACTGTAGAAGTTTCGTTGCCCAAGCAGAGTTGCTAAACGCTGTTTCCCCGCGATGTCATCACCTAACGCTATTTCACTTCTTCCAAGCCAATATTGCCAGCGTAGCGTGGCTTGTTCTTCTTTATTTAGAACAGCAATCCACTCTTGTACGCCTTTCCAATCTGCATTTTGAATCGCTAAGCGGATGCGCGTTTCAATCAACGGTAAGTACTGACTGGTTTTCGTTTTATCATCGCGCCATTTAGCTAATGACTCAGACTCCGTACGAGTCAATCGAAATGCAATATAGTCGGCAAGTTCTTGCGCTTTTTCTGGAGAAAACTTCTGTCCTTTAATGACAGCATCGTACGCACCTTGTGCTTGGCTAGTGTTCATACGAGCCAACTTTTCTAACGCATATTCACTTTGCGCTCGATTAAAATCATTCGCAGGTTTTTTCTTCGCGAATTCCGCAACGCTTGAAGGATTATCAAACAACGCTTTCATTTCTTTGGCTTGTTGCTTTGCCTGCGCTGATTTAGGCAGTTTGAGCAAGTAACTCATCAAACCGCCATTACGAGCATCAAACGCCAGTAACATACGCTGTAGAATCAGTTCATCGGTACGCTCACCCGCCTTGTCCCATGCCGCAAATAATGGGTCACACTCATCAGCAATGCTGATGCCACGTAACCACATATGTTCAGCCCCTTTAAACGCCGCGACTTTCTTGCCTTGCTTTAATTGAGCGACGTAGAAAATACATTGGTAACGCTCACCACTAGGAATGACTTTTTGAAACTCAGTAATGGTTTTCCAATCTTTTTGCTTATAAAGATGATTGAGGTATGGAGCGCGAACTCGACGAGAAAATGGAAAAGACTCGTGCTCAGAAATAAACTCGTTCACCTGTTGTGGTGACTTTTCCGGTAACTGTCTAATAAAAGTGCGGTAATCCACATAAGGCGTTAGTGGATAGTCAGAAATTTTAGGACGAATCGAAAGGTATCCGTCGATGTCATTTTTATCTAATAAATCTTGAGCTTGCTCATATACTTCGCGCTGCTTTTCCAAACTCAGCGCGGCATTAGCACTCAAACTCATAGCACACAACGCGGCGGCGCAGCATACGTTTTTAGCCAATTCAGATACGTTGAATCTCATTTGTGTCATTTTCCCCAGACATATACTGCCCTAAAGCCTAGTTTTGTTAGAGTTCATGTGATGTTAAGGCAATTTTCACACATGCATCTATTTACACAGAATGCAGATGTCCATGTAAAGCAACTTAGTGTATTAAAAATTGTACTCGTCAAACTTTTAAGACGATGGAGACAAAGCGTTTCTAACTCGCATAGAAAACATTTCGTCATTCTTAACGAATAACAAAAGTGTATACCCTAACCGTGTAAGTTTCCGGTCAGCTCAAAATAAGAAATCCATTCGTTAGGGAAATTCTTGCAATGCGGTAACAAAAACAAAGCACTTGGTATAAAATGATGGGTTTGAATGACAGTTAATTTAGGAACGATCGGCAATGGCTGAATACGTATATACCATGTCGCGGGTGAGCAAAATTGTGCCACCTAAGCGTCAAATTCTTAAAGACATCTCTCTGAGCTTCTTCCCTGGTGCGAAAATCGGTGTTTTAGGTCTGAACGGTGCAGGTAAATCCACACTGCTACGTATCATGGCAGGTATCGACACGGATATCGACGGTGAAGCGCGTCCACAACCTGGTCTAAACGTAGGTTACCTACCTCAGGAACCAGTATTAGACGAATCAAAAACCGTTCGTGAAGTTGTTGAAGAAGCGGTTGCTGACGTTGCTGACGCTCTGAAACGTTTGGACGCAGTCTACGCAGCATACGCTGAACCAGATGCAGACTTCGACGCACTTGCAAAAGAGCAAGGCGAGCTAGAAGCCCTTATCCAAGCGAAAGATGGCCACAACCTAGAAAATGCGCTTGAGCGTGCAGCAAACGCACTACGTTTACCTGAATGGGACCAAAAAATTGCGCACCTATCAGGTGGTGAACGCCGCCGTGTGGCTATTTGTCGCTTGCTACTTTCTAAGCCAGACATGCTACTGCTTGATGAACCTACCAACCACCTAGATGCAGAATCAGTGGCTTGGCTAGAGCGCTTCTTAGTGGATTACACAGGTACCGTAGTAGCCATCACCCACGACCGTTACTTCCTAGATAACGCTGCGGGCTGGATCTTAGAACTGGACCGTGGTGAAGGTATCCCATGGGAAGGCAACTACACCTCATGGCTGGAGCAAAAAGACGCTCGTCTACAACAAGAAGCCTCCCAAGAGAGTGCTCGCCAAAAGACTATCGAGAAAGAGCTTGAGTGGGTACGTAAAAACCCTAAAGGTCGTCAAGCGAAGTCAAAAGCACGTATGGCTCGCTTTGAAGAACTGCAAAGCTCTGATCACCAAAAACGTAATGAAACCAATGAACTGTTTATCCCACCAGGTGAGCGTCTAGGTGATAAGGTTATTGAAGTGAAGAACCTGACCAAGTCATTTGACGGTCGTGTTCTGATTGATGACCTGTCATTCAGCATCCCTAAAGGTGCAATTGTTGGTATCATCGGTGCTAACGGCGCAGGTAAATCGACGCTATTCAAGATGTTAAGTGGTACTGAACAACCAGACTCGGGCACAATTGAGATGGGCGATACAGTAAAACTAGCATCTGTCGATCAGTTCCGTGACAGCATGGACGATTCTAAAACCGTATTCCAAGAGATCTCTGAAGGTGCTGATATCATTAAGATCAACAACTTCGAAATCCCAGCTCGCGCATACTGTTCACGCTTTAACTTTAAAGGCAGTGACCAACAAAAGATTATTGGTGAACTATCGGGTGGTGAGCGTAACCGTGTCCACCTTGCGAAGCTGCTTAAAGCGGGCGGCAACGTGTTGCTACTCGACGAACCAACCAACGACCTTGACGTTGAAACACTGCGTGCTCTAGAAGAAGCATTACTAGAGTTCCCTGGTTGTGCAATGGTTATCTCGCACGACCGTTGGTTCCTTGACCGTATCGCAACCCACATCATTGACTACCGTGACGAAGGCCAAGTTAACTTCTACGAAGGTAACTACACAGAGTACATGGATTGGTTGAAGAAAACATTGGGTCCTGAAGCCGCAGAACCACACCGTATCAAATACAAGCGTATTGCGAAGTAATCGCAACCCACAAAGTTTGATTGTAATTTGTACAAAGGCCGCTATCATAGCGGCCTTTGTTTCTTTGTTATAAAAAGAGCTCATTAGCCCGTCTCGTTCGTTAAGAACATGACATAGCACTTACGTCACTCTGTAGCGACCTCGACACTTTTCAAACAACAATCGAACATTTTTTGTTCGTATTGATATACTATTCAATTCTGTTTGACGACCTGACGAGAATATTCATATGACAGAGAGACGACGCTTTTCACGTATTCTCCATCAAGCTCCAGCTAAGATAGAACAACGTGACTTGGCAATTGAAGCTAGGATTCAAGATCTTTCCTTGCATGGTTTACTCATGAAGGTGGAAGAGACTGAGGCTTTGGATCCAACCCTTCCAGTCCATGTGACTTTTTCATTTGATCAATCCGAACAAGTGATTACGTTAAAAGCGCAAATTGTGAATGTCTCTAAGTGTGAGATTAGGTTGAAGATCGCTAAGATAGACATCGAAAGCATTAGCCAACTAAAACGATTTATAGAATTGAATGTAGGCAATAACGACCTTCTGAATCGAGAGTTAGAGCACCTCTCAGGTTTTTAGGAGAAAAATAAATGAACGCCTATTTAAGTAACAATAACTATGTCTAAAAAAATCATCATGCAGATCCCGACGAAAGACGGCGATCAGCAGTTCTATTTGGGCCGCAGTTCGGTCCTAGCAGTATTTGCTTCAGTATTGGCATTACCCGCCGTCGTTGGTGGCGCGTGGTACCTTAATCAGCAGCAGATGCACAATAAAGACGAACTAACACAAATCATCGCCAAACTGGAAAGTGAAAAGGCCGAAGTGACGGCTCTTTACGAAGAACAGCTTGATACCAATCATTCGCTTTCCCAGTCTTTGACGGACAAAAACAATCAAATTCAGCTATTGGGCAAACGGGTATTCGACGTTGAATCGGTTTTAGGTCTCGCAGACGAAGAGTTGATGATCGATGAGAACAGCATGGGGTTAGAGGAGCGAATTGACGCAGCCGCTATCGATTCTGCTGTTCGAGCGACGATGTTCCGTTTGATACCAAATGACAGTCCAGTCACATACCAACGTATTTCTTCTTCTTACGGCAGTCGTATTAATCCGATTTCAGGTAAGAGGCATGTTCATACTGGTATCGATCTGACTTGTAAAAGAGGAGAAGAGATCCTGGCACCGGCTGACGGTGTGGTGGAAACCGTTCGCCCGAGCAATCGTGGTTATGGTAACTATGTCACCATTCGTCACTCATTTGGCTTTATGAGCTCCTTTGCTCATCTACAACGCTTCAAAGTGAAAAGCGGTCAGTTTGTTAGTAAAGGCGACATCATTGCTCAATGCGGTAACTCTGGCAACTCCACAGGGCCACACTTGCACTATGAAGTACGCTTCCTCGGACGAGCACTCAACCCTCAATACTTAATGGAGTGGACGCCAGAAAACTTCAATGACGTCTTTGAAAAAGAGAAAAAAGTGAAATGGGGACCTTTGGTTCAATTGATTGATAACGTTGTACGTCTACAAGTCAATTTAACCAATTCACCCTATCGCGATACCAGTATCAACACAGTATCAAGTGAAGATACGAGTAATACTGCGACGAACTGATTTGTCCATCAACACGAAAAAGAGCAGCTTACGCTGCTCTTTTTGTTTCGGACTCTGCACGGCTAAATGACCCGTGATTAGCCGCGATGAATATTATCATTCGCCTGTTTGAGTAAGTTTTGGCTCTCATTCATAAATTGTTGAGAATAAGTACCAAACCAATCACTCACCTGCTTAAAGCTTTCGATGAATCGCGCTTTGTCTCTGCTATCCAGAATCGCTACCGCATCACCTAAACGCTGATGAAATCGCTTGATCATATCGATATTCTCTTGAGAAGAGAAAATGATATCACCGTACAAGTTCGGATCCTGACCAAACAGTCGTCCCACCATCGCCAATTCAAGGCGGTAGATTGGCGAGCTTAACTTCAACAACTGATCGATGTTCGGATTCTCTTTGCTAAGGTGCATACCGTAAGCAAACGACGTGAAGTGGCGCAGCGCCTGAATCAACGTCATGCCATGATCGTGCTCTTGTGCATCGATTTGGCACAAGCTTGCGCCCCAAATCCCAAACTGTTGCAATAGCCATTGGTAATGCTCGTGACCACGGCCATCACAGTACACAATAACCTGCTTGGCAAGGCTCGGAACATCTGGGCCAAACATTGGGTGCAAACCAACCACAGGACCTTGGTGCACATTCAACATTGCTTGCAGAGGCTTCGACTTGATAGAAGTCAGGTCACACAGAATGCAGTCTTGCGGCAAGTTCCCCAGTTTTTCGATCACCCCTTCCGTTAGATGAATCGGCACCGTGACCACGACTAAACCCGCGTTGTCTAGAATCTCATCCGCATGATCCCAGTCTTTACTGCCGAGAACTTTGACCTGGTAGCCCGACAATTTGAACATACGCCCAAACAGGCCACCCAATTGACCATTACCACCAATAATAACAACTGAGCGTAAATCAGGGTTCAAACACTTAAAACCGGAATCTTTCTCGCTGGCATAAGACTCACGCATTGTTCGACGCAGAATATCTTCAATAAGCTGTGGAGGAATTCCCATTTTTTCAGCTTCAGCGCGACGAGAAGCTAACATCGCCGCTTCGCGGTCTGGAGCATAAATTGGCAAACCATGTTCGCTTTTTACTTCCCCAACTTTCTCTACGAGCGCTAAACGCTGAGCCAATAGCTCCAACATTTGCTTGTCAACTGCATCAATCTGATCGCGTAATGCGTTAAGTTCAACTGCCATTGATGTTCCTTAAATCCTGTATTAATTAGCCTTTAGACGATTTTCTAAGAAAGGCACTAGCTCTTCATGTGCATGACGTAATAGTGCCTCAGTTGAATCCCAATTGATACATGCGTCAGTGATAGATACACCGTATTTCATCTCTTCAAGAGCTAAGTCAGAAGATTGATTTCCTTCATTGATATGGCTTTCAATCATAAGACCGATAATAGATTTATTGCCTTCACGGATTTGATGAATCACATCCTCCGCGACTAATGGCTGGCGACGGTAATCTTTACGTGAGTTGGCGTGACTGCAATCCACCATTAATGAAGCATCAAGACCAGATTTCGCCATCTCCTGCTCACACTCAGTGACGGATACCGAATCGTAGTTAGTTTGCTTGCCGCCACGTAAGATCACATGTCCATTAGCATTGCCCTGGGTGGTTAATAGTGCGACTTGTCCCTCACGATTAATTCCCATAAAACGGTGGCTAGAGGACGCAGCTTGCATCGCGTTAATTGCGGTTGCCAAACTGCCATCGGTGCCATTCTTAAAACCGATTGGCATAGACAGGCCGCTTGCCATTTCACGGTGAGTTTGTGACTCCGTCGTACGAGCACCGATGGCTGCCCAGCTAAAAGTATCCGCCAAGTATTGTGGGCTAATTGGGTCTAGAGCCTCAGTCGCGAGCGGGATTTCCATCTCTGCCAACTCCACCAGAAGTTCGCGTCCAACATGCAGACCGTGTTCAATATCGAAACTGCCGTCTAGGTGTGGGTCATTGATCAGGCCTTTCCAGCCGACCGTGGTGCGCGGCTTCTCAAAGTAAACACGCATAACAATATACAGTTGGTCACTTAGTTGTTCAGAGAGTGCTTTAAGGCGCTTTGCGTAATCCTTCGCCGCCTCTACGTCGTGGATAGAACATGGACCGCATACAACAAGCAGGCGGTGATCCTTCTTGTGAATAATATTAGCGATAGTTTGACGAGACTCTTGAATAAAGCGACGTGCTTTTTCACTCAAAGGAAGCTTGGTTTTTAGTTCCTCCGGAGTAATAAGAACCTGTTCTTCGATAATATTAATATTGCTCAACTCACTTTTCTGCATAACTCTAACCTGTATATTTATTTTTACACCCAACCAAACCTTTGGTGAGACAACTAAGCTTTAACGACAAGATAACAGGCTAAAAAAGAAAAACAATCGTACAGAATAAAAAACATTTAGTGTAAATTAAAGTTTACAGTCAAATAAAAAGCCAAAGCATAATTAACTTTGGCTTCTCATCGCTGTTTTGAATCTTTTACAAGAGGTTTAGCTAGTCAAGCGTTTCATCGCTTCACTCGCCGCTTTCCACTCTTGAGATAGCTTAAGTTCGCTTGGAGAAAATGACTGTTTTTTCAGTAATCCATCCGCGAGTGGCACGGTTGAAACCGGTAAGTTGTCTAATACCTCAACGTGCGCTTCTCGTTTATTACACATTAACAACATATCGCAGCCAGCTCTCAATGCTTGAGCACCTCGCTCGGCAGGGCTGCCCATGATCGCAGCGCCTTCCATGGTCAAGTCATCCGAAAAAACCAAACCTTTAAAACCCAATTGCTGACGCAGGACCTGTTTTAACCAGTATTCAGAACCGCTGGCTGGTTGAGCATCATAATGTGGGAAAATCACGTGAGCAGGCATCATGGCATCTAAAATACCGGCATCAATTTGCGCTTTGAAGATCGCCATATCTTGTTCAAAAATATCACTGCGCTCATCGTATGGTGTTTCTAGATGTGAGTCTGCAATCACGCCACCATGTCCAGGGAAGTGCTTGCCTGTCGTTGCCATGCCAACACTCTTCATTCCTTGCATATAAGCAGTGCTATAGCGAAGAATGGTATCGGCATCTTCACCGAATGCGCGGTTACCGATCGCTTTACATTGATGGCCTTGGTCAAGTACCGGGGCAAAGCTTAAATCAATATCATGGGCAATCAGCTCTGCTGCCATTAACCAACCGCCCATACGAGCAAGCTCTTCACCATTTTGATGTTTAGCGTACTCATCAGCAGCAGGAATTAATGAGAAACCTTCACGAAAGCGCTGCACTCGGCCGCCTTCTTGATCCACACCGATCAAAAACGGGCGCTTAGCCGCCTTTCGGATGGATTGAGTAAGTGCTTGAAGCTGTTCGCTATCATGATAGTTGCGAGCAAATAGAATTAAGCCACCAACCGTAGGATGCTCCAAGATTTCTTTGTCTTCAGCGGTCAGTTCATACCCCGCAACGTCAACCCATAACGGTCCCATGTTTTCTCCTCAAAATCGGCTGAATATCTCGTATTCGATGAGGTTATTCGCTTCAGATTTGCTTTACAATAAGTGAATGAAGAATTGACGAGATCGGCTATGAAATTTAACGAACTGTACATTGGTGTGATGTCTGGAACGAGTATGGATGGCGTTGATACCGCTCTAGTTGAAATAAGCGATGAGCATGTTCGCCTGATTGCGCACGACGACTACCCAATGCCCGCAGCGCTAAAAGACATGCTGTTATCTGTTTGTACCGGTCAAGCAACAAATTTAAAAACCATAGGTGAACTTGACCATCAGCTCGGCCATCTATTTGCAGATGCTGTGTTACAGCTGCTCAATAAGTCTGGTTACGTCGCAGAGCAAATTCGTGCGATTGGTAATCACGGTCAAACAGTGTTCCATCAGCCTACCGGAAACTTGCCGTTTACCACTCAATTGGGCGATGCAAACATTATCGCAGTCAAGACAGGCATTGATACGGTAGCGGATTTTCGTCGTAAAGACATGGCGCTAGGTGGACAAGGTGCTCCACTCGTCCCTGCTTTCCATAAAAGCATTTTTGCGATGCAGGATTCCACAACTGTGGTACTTAACATTGGAGGCATTGCCAATATCTCGGTACTGCATCCAGAACAACCAGTCATTGGCTATGACACAGGCCCGGGCAATATGTTGATGGACGCATGGTGTGCGCTGCATACTGGGCAAAGCTTCGATGAAGATGCACAATTTGCGCTTAAAGGAACGGTAAACGCTACTTTGTTGACTCAATTACTCAAAGAAGCTTACCTCGCCATGCCTGCCCCTAAAAGTACCGGGCGAGAACTGTTCAATATTGACTGGCTGCATCAACAACTGGCCCATCACAATTTACCAATCGAAGACGTACAACGTACACTTTGCGAGTATTCTGCAATTACCATTGCCAACGAAGTCGACAAGTTTTCTCATGGCATCACACCTCAACTATTGGTCTGTGGCGGTGGAGCAAGAAACCCGCTTTTGATGCAACGACTGGCCAAGTTATTGCCACAATGGAGCGTTGCGACAACGGCAGAAAAAGGCGTTGATGGCGATTACATGGAAGCAATGGCGTTTGCTTGGCTTGCGCAGCGCCATATTCACGGCCTCCCTAGCAACTTACCGGAAGTTACGGGGGCAAGTCGTCTCGCTTCACTGGGTGTACTCTATTCAAAAAATTAAGGGCAATAGATCCTAAACAAAAAGGCTTAATTCATTATGACAAACGATGCACTTATCGCAGCTTTATCCCATCTGGTATCTGAAGGGCGAAATCCAGACACCATGGACATCGACTTGCTGCCTTCTCTCGATATTGTTCAACGCATCAACCAACAGGACAAACTCGTTCCTCTTGCCGTTGAAAAAGTATTGCCTGAGATCGCTGAAGCCGTTGATAAGATCACGGAAGCATTGAAGGTCGGAGGTCGGTTGTTTTACATCGGTGCGGGTACCAGTGGTCGACTTGGCGTTTTGGACGCTTCAGAATGCCCACCAACTTTTGGCACAGATCCAGAGATGGTCGTTGGTATTATTGCCGGTGGAAAAGAGGCAATGTTCCGTGCAAAAGAAGGGGCGGAGGACGACCCAGCATTGGGCGAGCAAGATCTTAAAGAGAATACGCTAACACAACGCGATGTCGTCGTTGGTATTGCGGCAAGTGGACGAACACCTTACGTGATTGGTGGCTTAGAGTATGCGAACGAGCTTGGTGCCACCACTGTAGCACTATCTTGTAACCCTGACTCTCCGATTGCAGATATTGCTGATATTGCGATTAGCCCCGTTGTTGGACCTGAGGCGTTAACGGGATCCACTCGCTTAAAATCAGGGACAGCACAAAAACTCGTACTGAACATGCTCACTACCGCAAGCATGATTCGCCTAGGCAAAAGTTATCAGAACTTAATGGTAGATGTGAAAGCGACGAATGAAAAGCTAGTTGCAAGAGCGGCTCGTATTGTTATGCAAGCAACAGATTGTACTAACCAAGAGGCTAAAACGGCGCTCAAAGAAACTGACTACGACGCCAAGTTAGCGATTTTGATGATTTTAACCGGGCTGGATAGAGAAAGCGCGACTGAGCAACTGAACGCCAAGCAAGGATATTTAAGAAAAGTCGTGATCGCGCAAGCTAATCAATCTTAATCAATAAAGCGCCTCACTTATTTAAAAGTCAGGCGCCTTTTATGGCTTAATTTAGTAGTTCAATCGTTCAATGTGAGTAATACCGACTTTACCTTCAAGGTCACTGAACATATGAACCATTGCTGGGTATGGTTGTGCTCCAGGGTAGACAACTTCTGCATTACAGAAAAACGCATAGTTTTGTCCGGCTACGACTTGAGTAGCCACAACCAAAGGGGAGTATTTGACACCGACAAACCCCTCGATACCTTTAGCAAATACTTCTTTATTATCTGCTGTGAGTTCATGAAATGGACTCCAGCCACCAGCCATTTGCGTTGACATAATGTGATTCCTTTTTTCTGTGCTCACTATCAAGCAATATGAACATAGTTTAATAAGAAAGACTTTGCCACATTTATGTGATGCAGACAGTGTAACAACGGCTTTATTGACTATTAATTTGAGTATTCATTCCAACCACGTTGCCATTCCATGCGGAATTTTTGCGCTTGCTCAGTACCTTCACAAACCCCTTCGTAATACTGACCAGATAACCCCATTTGATACGCAAAAGCAGGATTACAGTACTCACGTAAACCTTCTAAATAACCTTGGTCGTAGTCACTTTGCTTAACACTACCCAACTCACGAAGCTCGCTCATCGTGCGCGATGTGTGTCCGGTTATGCCATCTTGATATCCGATCTGATGCCAATCTCCCGACTTGGCAAGATCTGCTGTCGTTGCTGTGCATCCTGCAAGTAAAGCCAGTGCCAGACCTACCGTTACCTTTTTCATGGTTCTTCCTTAAGTAATTGTTTTCAAAAATAAGCTTACCACTAATTATTGGCGCTTGCCGCTGAGCTTGCAGATTTAACCACTGATGACTCAAATCAGCCGCTCAAGACTGTCATCAACCTTTCGCCATTTTTAAAAACCGCTCAAGCAGCATATCGACCACTCAGTGCTCTATTCGACCACTCATCTACTAACCGAATGCATTTAACACAAGTGACGCATAACATGCATCCTGAGATTAAAAAAAAACCCTACCCAACTAAGACCAAGGACAATTGCTATGATGTGGTTTCTAACCTGTGTCGCAGCCCTAATCGGCGGATACTTCATCTACGGCGCTTTCGTCGAGAAGATTTTCGGCATCAATGAAAAACGCCAAACGCCAGCTCACACCAAATCGGACGGTGTTGACTTCGTTCCAATGTCAACAAAGAAAGTTTACCTAGTTCAACTACTTAACATCGCAGGTGTTGGTCCAATTTTTGGCCCGATCATGGGGGCACTATACGGTCCTGCGGCGATGCTTTGGATTGTAGTCGGTTGTATTTTTGCTGGTGCAGTACACGATTACTTCTCAGGCATGCTTTCAGTGCGTAACGGCGGTGCATCTGTACCTACCATTACAGGTCGCTACCTAGGTAATGGCGCAAAACACTTTATGAATATTTTTGCCATTGTCCTATTGCTTCTAGTTGGCGTAGTGTTCGTTTCAGCCCCTGCTGGCATGATTACTAACCTCATCAATGATCAAACAAGCTTGAGTGTAAGCATGACAACGATGGTTATTGCTATCTTTGCTTACTACATCATTGCGACGATTGTTCCTGTCGATAAAATCATTGGTCGTTTCTACCCACTGTTTGGCGCCCTACTTATCTTTATGTCTGTTGGCCTAATGACAGCCGTTGCTTTCTCTAGCGAACACACAGTAATGGGTGACTTCCAAGTTTCGGACATGTTCTCTAACCTCAACCCAAATGACATGCCGTTATGGCCTGCATTGTTCATCACTATCGCATGTGGCGCTATCTCTGGCTTCCACGCGACTCAGTCTCCACTGATGGCGCGTTGTATGGAAAATGAGAAAAACGGTCGCTTCGTATTCTACGGTGCAATGATTGGTGAAGGTGTTATCGCGCTAATTTGGTGTGCTATCGCTCTGTCTTTCTTCGGCTCTCTAGACGCTCTATCCGAAGCTGTGAAAAACGGTGGTCCTGGTAACGTGGTATACAGCGCATCATTTGGTCTGCTAGGTGTGTTCGGTGGTATCCTTGCGTTCCTGGGTGTGGTTATCCTACCAATTACGTCTGGCGATACAGCGTTCCGTTCAAGCCGCTTGATCCTTGCTGAATACTTCAACATGGAACAAAAAACGCTACGTAACCGTCTACTGATGGCACTTCCACTGTTCGTTATCGGCGGTATCTTAACTCAAGTAGACTTCGGCATTATCTGGCGCTACTTCGGTTTTGCAAACCAAACAACAGCGGTAATGATGCTTTGGACTGCGTCCGCTTACCTACTGCGTCACAACAAGCTGCACTGGATTACCACTATCCCAGCTATCTTCATGACCACGGTATGTGTCACGTTCATCTTAAACAACAGCTCGCTAGGTTTTGGTCTGCCAATGCAACTATCAACTATCGTAGGTATTGTGTTTGCCCTAGCAGTGACAGGTTACGTTATCAAAACCTCTAAGGGTAAAGGTGAAACTGAACTGGCTGACGAAGAGAAACCACAAGCCGTATCAGAAACAGCGTAATACTCGTCACATCTGAGTGACTAAGATAGGAGCCTGCCAATTGCAGGCTCTTTTTGTTTTATACCCAAGTCACTTTAAGACTCAGAAAGCACAGCGCAGCATCATTTACTTAGCTGTTCTTATCTATCTGAGCCAAGCATCTTGAGGTTACTTAGGTATACAATAACAACATTGATTCTAGGTTAGGTTCACTATGGAACTGGTCATCTCCCTTTTACAACAGATGTGTGTGTACTTAGTTTTGGCTTACATGCTAAGTAAAACGCCAATCATCTTACCTTTGCTGAGTATTTCTTCGCGCTTAAGCCACCGCCTAATTTGTTACGTACTCTTCTCTGGCTTTTGTATTCTCGGCACCTATTTCGGTCTGCACATCAACGATGCTATTGCCAATACTCGTGCGATCGGCGCAGTTATGGGCGGGCTGTTTGGTGGACCTGTTGTAGGTTTCGCCGTCGGATTTACTGGTGGCATCCATCGATACTCTCTTGGTGGCTTTACCGACCTAGCCTGTGCAATTTCAACCACCGCCGAGGGCGTAATTGGTGGCTTGCTCCACGTTTACCTTATCAAGCGAAATAAAGGTGCATTGCTGTTTAATCCAAGCGTTGTATTCAGCGTCACGTTTGTTGCAGAAGTGGTGCAAATGATTTTGCTGCTCGCCGTCGCGAAACCTTTTGATCAAGCCTATGAACTGGTGTCCGCTATTGCAGCGCCTATGATCATCGCGAACTCATTTGGTGCGGCGTTGTTCATGAGTATCCTGCAAGACAGAAAAGCAATCTTTGAAAAGTTTTCTGCGACGTTTTCGCGTCGAGCGCTCACCATTGCTGATCGCTCAGTGGGAATTCTAAGCAACGGCTTCAACACCGAAAACGCAGAGAAAATCGCACGTATTATTTACGAAGAAACCAAAGTGGGCGCTGTCGCGATTACTGACCAAGAAAAGATCTTGGCGTTTGTGGGCATTGGCGATGATCACCATAAACCAAACACGCCGATTTCATCGCAAAGCACATTAGACTCCATGGAGAAAAACGACATCATTTATCTTGATGGTGCGGAGCGTCCATACCAATGCTCCATTGCAAAAGATTGCAAGCTCGGATCTGCGCTGATCATCCCACTGCGTGCAGGGAAAGAGGTCATTGGTACCATAAAGCTGTATGAACCGAAGCGTAAATTGTTCTCGACGGCCAACATGTCGATGGCGGAAGGAATAGCCCAGCTTCTATCTAGCCAAATCCTTTATGGCGATTACCAACAACAACAAGCCTTACTCGCCCAAGCAGAAATCAAATTGCTTCACGCTCAGGTGAATCCACACTTTTTGTTTAATGCTCTCAATACTATTAGTGCGATTACTCGTCGTGACCCTGACAAAGCGCGCGAGCTAATCCAAAATCTATCGCACTTCTTCCGCAGCAATTTAAAGCAGAACATTAATACCGTGACGCTAAAGGAAGAGCTTGCACATGTGAACTCGTACTTGAGCATCGAAAAAGCGCGTTTTACGGACCGCTTAGAGGTTGAAATCGATATTCAACCTGAATTGCTGGACATCAAATTACCAAGCTTTACACTCCAGCCTTTGGTTGAGAATGCCATTAAGCATGGCATTTCAAACATGCTTGAAGGTGGTAAAGTTCATATCTACAGCGAAGCACACCCACAAGGTCACTTGATTACCGTCGAAGACAACGCAGGCAGTTTTGAACCGCCAAAAGAAAACCACTCAGGGCTAGGTTTAGAAATTGTCGACAAACGTCTCACTAATCAATTTGGACGTGATGCAGCGCTAAAAATTACGTGCGAGCCACATCAATTTACTAAAATGAGCTTTATCATTCCCCCAAAATCATAAAAGCACGCTGAAGCAATAAAGGTAATGTTGGATGTTAACCGCACTCGTCATTGATGATGAACAGTTTGCTCGTGAAGAGCTAGCAGAGTTACTGGATGAAACAGGCCAAGTTGAGGTCGTGGGCGATGCCTCAAACGCAATCCTTGGCCTAAAAAAAATCAATGAACTCAAGCCTGATGTGGTGTTTCTCGATATCCAAATGCCTCAAGTCACGGGGATTGAATTACTTGGGATGCTTGATCCAGAAACCATGCCTTATGTGGTTTTTGTCACGGCTTATGATCAGTATGCGATTCAAGCATTTGAAGACAATGCCTTTGATTACTTGCTCAAACCTGTCGACCCATGCCGGTTAACTAAAACGGTCAAACGACTAAACAAAGTCATTAGCCAATCCGCCCTAACGCAACAACTGTCTGCTATTACACCTGACACGTTGGATCAGATACCGTGCATCGGACACAACCGCATCGTTATCATGGCCACCGACACGGTGGAATGTGCTTACAGTGATATCAGCGGCGTGCATGTACGCTCCACCAGCCAAACCGCGAGCACCCAACTGACATTAAAAACGTTGGAAGAGAAAACCCCTCTAGTCCGCTGCCATCGTCAATACTTAGTCAGTATTAAAGCGATTAGCGAAATCAAGTTACTGGAAAATGGGTTAGCGGAAATCATCACCAAAACAGGCTTTGAGATACCAGTAAGCCGCCGCTACTTAAAGGTGCTCAAAGAGATGCTCGGCATTAGCCACTAACACAAAAACTTCACACATCATCGCTAAGTTTCCGCTAGCGTATAAATAGGACGCTCTGAAAAGATGAGGCGATGATGTATAAAGTTTTATTCATATGTAAGCACAACGCTGGACGAAGCGTCCTCGCGGAGTCAATCGCAACCAATATCCTGCCAGCAGATTTTAGTGTCACCAGTGGAGGCTCACATCCCACAGGCAAGGTGCACCCAGTGGTGCAAAAATATTTAGATGACCACCAACTCCCCATTCCGCATATCCACACGCATTCATGGGAGGAGCGAACTCAGTTTCTTCCCGACATCGTTATTATTCTCTGTGATTCTTTACATCAAGAAACCGCTCCTCAGTGGCTTGCAGGTGGTGTTCGAGTAAACTGGCAAGTTGATGCTTTTCCGACCGATGGTTCTGATGAAGACATGTACTCACATTGCGAAAAGGTTGCTCAATCGCTTGAGCGAAGAATCACGAAGATGTCTGATATGATTATCGATGGTTTAGGAAAAGACCAAATTCGTGATTACCTAAATGAGTTAAGAGAGATGTAAAAAAGGCGACCCACAGGTCGCCTTTTGAATATTCGATAAATGGAGACTAATCCACTTGCTTGATTTGCAGTTCTTTAGGTACTTCAAAGAACATATTCTCTTCACGGCCAAGTACTTCATCAACCGCTTCGGCACCCACGAGTTCTTTGATTCGCTCTAGAATCTGATTAACGAGCTCTTCCGGAGCAGATGCTCCCGCAGTCACGCCGACCTTTGTTTTGCCTTCGAACCACTCGGGTTTGATATCTTCCGGACAGTCGGTTAAGTAGCCAGGTGTCCCTAGCTTTTCAGCTAGCTCTTTAAGACGTGTAGAGTTTGATGAGTTTTTAGAACCCACCACAACCATCACATCTACGTCACCAGCTAATTCACGTACGGCATCTTGGCGGTTTTGTGTCGCATAACAGATATCGTCTTTACGTGGACCTTGGATATCTGGGAACACGCGGCGTAGCTCTTCGATAACATCGGCAGTTTCATCGACAGAAAGCGTCGTTTGGCTTACGTAATGAAGATCGGATGGATCTTTCACAATCGCCTTCAGTTTCTCAACATCGGCTGGAGTTTCAACCAAGTACATACCACCGGTTTCACTGGCGTATTGCCCCATCGTACCTTCGACTTCAGGGTGACCTGCGTGACCAATCAGAACCACTTCCATATTACGACGGCTCGCACGCGCCACTTCCATATGCACTTTGGTTACTAAAGGACACGTTGCGTCAAATACGGTCAAATCACGCTGCTTGGCTTCCTGACGAACCGCCTGCGATACACCATGAGCAGAAAAAATCACAATGTTGTTGTCTGGCACTTCATGCAGCTCTTCAACGAAGATAGCACCACGCTGTTTTAGACCTTCAACCACAAAACGGTTATGCACCACTTCATGTCGAACATAGATAGGTGGCTGATACATCTCTAGCGCACGCTCTACGATGCTAATCGCGCGGTCAACACCAGCACAGAAACCACGTGGGTTAGCTAACAGGATTTTCATTTCATTGCTCATGGAAATTATCTTTATTGGGTTCGCTATTCTACTGACAAAATTTCAACTTCGAAAGTCACGTCTTGTCCCGCTAGAGGATGGTTGAAGTCCACAGTGACTGAATCGCCTGCAATCTGTGTAATAATGCCCGGGATTTCCATGCCATCAGGGCCACTGAAGGCCATGATTGTACCAACTTCCACTTCTGCATCACCTACAAATTTAGTGCGATCCATATAGTGAATATGATCAGGGTTTGGCATACCAAACGCGTCTTCTGCCTTTAGCTCAATCGCTTTTTGTGCGCCTGTTTCGAGGCCGATCAAGCATTGCTCAAAGTTTTCACTCAAGCTGCCATCACCCATAACAAACTTCGCTGGTTTACCCATGTTATGAGTACTATCTGCAACCGATCCGTCTTTCATTTTAATCGTAAAGTGAAGGGTTACTACCGATTCATTGGTTATTGTTGTCACGTTAATGCTTCCTTGTTCTTGGGTTATTACGCTGTCAGCTTGGTCTTTTTATACATTGATATGCTGATTGGCGCTCCAACATAATAAAAAGCGTCGCTCGAATCAACGGACGACGCTTAGGGTTATTCGATATATCGCAAAAGGTTACTTGTTAGCGTCTTTTTTACGGAAGCCATCCAGAATAATCATTGCCGCACCAATACAGATCGCCATGTCAGCAAGGTTGAATGCTGGCCAGTGGTAGTTACCCCAGAAGAAGTCTAGGTAATCAACAACAAAGCCATGAACGACGCGGTCAAACACGTTGCCCACTGCACCACCAATAATCAGTGCATAAGCAATGTTGTTCCATTTTTCTTTTGCTGGAAGCTTGCTCATCCAGTAGGTCAAAAGACCCGTCACAACAAACGCGATACCTGTAAATAACCAACGCTGCCAACCAGCTTGATCGCTCAAGAAGCTGAAAGCGGCACCGTAGTTATGAACGTAAAGTAGGTTGAAGAATGGCAACACCTCAATTCGGTTTGCCCATCCGTAGCCCATGTTGTCCATCACCACCAATTTGATGCCAATATCTGCAATAAATACCAGAATTGCTAACCACAGCCAGCGAACTCCAGATTGCTTTAACGTCAGTGCTTTTTCACTCATTACTTTACCTACAAACAGCCCCAGTAAATACTGGGGCTGTTAATTTTAAAAAAAGTTCAGTCGTTCTAGGCAATTACGCGAATTTACGTACTTCACCTTCGCCGTCTACGTTAGACACACAACGACCACAGATCTTCTCGTGACCTTCAATTGTGCCTACGTCTGGCGTGTGGTGCCAACAACGGTCACACTTCTCGCCTTCAGCTGCTGCTACTTCTACAAACAAGCCTTCGATATCCGTCGCTTGTGCTGCATCCGTCTTCTCACCTAGAGGCTTAACTTTCGCAGCAGATGTTAGTAGAACAAAGCGCAGTTCATCTTCAAGTTTGTTGATCTTCGCCGCTAGTGCGTCATCAGCAAATAGAGTCACTTCAGCTTGTAGTGCACCACCAATGGTTTTCTCTTTACGCGCATCTTCTAGAAGTTTGTTTACTGCACCACGAACCGCTTGGATCTCAGTCCAGAATTCGTTGTTCAGCTCTTCACCTTCAGCAAGACCGAATAGACCGTCGAACCACTCACCAGTGAATACGAACTTGTCGCGCTCGCCTGGCATTTCGTTCCAGATTTCATCTGCAGTGAACGACATGATTGGCGCCATCCAACGAACTAGCGCTTCTACGATGTAGTAAAGTGCTGTCTGACAGCTACGTTGAGCGTTGCCGCCACGTTTTGCTGTGTACTGACGGTCTTTAATTACGTCTAAGTAGAAAGAGCCCATTTCGATTGAACAGAATTGCATTAGACGCTGAGTTACACCGTGTGTGTTGTACTCTTCGTATGCTTTAACAATCTCTTCTTGTGCTGCTAGTGCACGACCAACTGCCCAGCGATCTAGCGCAACCATCTCTTCAACAGGAACGATGTCTGTTTCAGGGTTGAAGCCGCTCAGGTTAGCTAGGAAGAAACGCGCTGTGTTACGGATACGACGGTAAGCATCTGCGCTACGTTTTAGGATTTCATCAGAAACCGCAACTTCACCAGTGTAGTCTGTTGAAGCAACCCATAGACGAAGAATGTCAGCACCTAGCTTGTTAGTTACGTCTTTTGGCGCAACCACGTTACCGATAGATTTAGACATCTTACGACCCTGACCATCAACCACGAAACCGTGTGTCAGTACTTGTTTGTAAGGCGCTTCGTCTTTCATCGCGATAGATGAAATTAGAGAAGACTGGAACCAACCACGGTGTTGGTCAGAACCTTCTAGGTATAGGTCTGCACTATTGCCGTTGTACTCTTCACGAGCATCAACAACAGAGAAGTGAGTGACACCTGAATCGAACCATACGTCTAGCGTATCTAGCACTTTTTCGTATTGGTCAGCGTCAGCACCTAGTAGTTCAGCTGCATCGGCATCCCACCATGCTTGAATGCCTTTCTCTTCAACCAGCTTCGCGACTTTCTCGATCAGCTCTAGCGTGTTTGGATGAAGTTCTGCTGTTTCTTTATGAACAAACAGAGCAATTGGCACACCCCAAGTACGTTGACGAGAGATACACCACTCAGGGCGACCTTCGATCATACCTTCGATGCGGCTTTGACCCCACTCAGGCATCCACTCTACATTCTTGATTGACTCTAATGCTTTAGCACGTAGGCCAGCTTGATCCATAGAAACGAACCATTGAGGTGTAGCACGGAAGATGATTGGAGTCTTATGACGCCAACAGTGTGGGTAGCTGTGCTCGTAAGCGTGGTGGTGTAGTAGTGCACCTTTTTCTTTTAGTACTTCTACTACTGCATCGTTCGCTTTAAATACGTGCTGACCAGCAAATAGCTCTGTATCTGGTAGGTAAACACCGTTTGAGCCAACTGGGTTTGCTACTTCTAGGTTGTACTTGTTACCAACCGCGAAGTCTTCTTGACCGTGACCAGGAGCAGTGTGAACAACACCAGTACCTGAATCAGTCGTAACGTGATCGCCAAGGATCGCCGGTACAGTGAAATCGTAGAATGGGTGTTGGAATTGAGAAAGCTCTAGGTCCGCACCTTTAGCAAAGCCAAGGTTGTGGAAGTGCTCGATACCCGCACGGTCCATTACGTCTTTCGCTAGCTCAGCAGCAACGATGATACGCTCAGCGTTGTCGCCTTCTGTTTGGATAAGCACGTACTCTAGATCATCACGTAGACATACTGCGCGGTTTGCAGGCAGTGTCCAAGGTGTTGTTGTCCAGATAACGATAGATACGTCACCGTGACCTTCATGACCTTCTGTCAGTTCAAATTTAGATAGCAGTGCTGTTTCGTCAGCCGCTTTAAAACGAACGTCGATAGATGGTGATACTTTATCTTTGTATTCTACTTCCGCTTCAGCAAGAGCAGAACCACAGTCTGTACACCAGTGAACAGGTTTGAAACCTTTTAGAAGGTGACCATTGCTTGCAATCTTACCAAGAGCACGAATAATGTTCGCTTCAGTTGCGAAATCCATAGTGCGGTATGGCTTGTCCCACTCACCCATGATGCCAAGACGTTTGAAGCTCTCTTTCTGACCTTCAACCTGACCTGCTGCGTATTCACGACATTTCTCGCGGAATTCCGCTGCTGTCACTTTTTGGCCTGGCTTACCTACTTTCTTCTCTACCATTAATTCGATTGGTAGACCGTGGCAGTCCCAGCCTGGGATGTAAGGTGCGTCAAAACCTGAAAGTGTTTTGGATTTAATAATAATGTCTTTAAGAATCTTGTTTAGTGCGTGACCAATATGAATGTCACCATTTGCGTAAGGAGGGCCATCGTGCAATACGAATGACTTTTTGCCTTTCTTAGCTTTACGGATTTCACCGTAAAGATCTTCTTTGTACCAACGCTTAAGCATTTCTGGCTCACGATTGGCCAGGTTGCCGCGCATTGGAAACCCTGTTTCAGGTAAGTTCAGGGTATCTTTATACTCACTCATCGATTCTTAATTCCGTTATATTGGGCGAAAATTAGACATTATGTTGAACGGTGGAATAAACCGCTCAACGCTTAAGCTGACGCAGCCACACCCTTGCTGCTTCAGCATCCAATTCAATTTGTTGTTTAAGTGCTTCAAACGACTCAAACTTTTGCTCATCTCGAAGTTTATGCAAAAGTTCCACTTCTAGTTGCTTGCCATATAAATTGGCATGAAAGTCGAATAAGTGCACTTCTAACTGTTGGCGAACACCATTGACGGTTGGTCTTTGACCAATATTAGCAACACCACCAACTGGCTTATTTCCTAAGCCAAGCGCTTGAACAACATAGACTCCGGAAACCGGAGAAACACAGCGTTTCAAAGGAATATTTGCAGTAGGGAACCCAATGGTTCGACCTAGCTTTCTTCCATGAGAAACACGACCGCTGATGCTGTAGTTTCTTCCCAGCATCTGTTGCGCGGAATGCAAATCGTCACGCGCCAGCGCTTGACGGATAGCCGTACTGCTGACACGTAATTGTTGTAAACAAAAGCTCTGGGTACTTACGACATCAAAGCCGTATTTTTCCCCTGCTTCCTGCAGCATTGCAAAGTTACCTGTACGGCCTTTGCCAAAGCAGAAATCATCACCAACGACAAGAAACTTAACACCCAAACGCTCGACCAACAAGTCACGGATAAACTCTTCCGCGGTTAAATTTGCAAAATGGCGATTGAAATTGACACACAGTAAGCGGTCAATATCGAGCTTACTCAATTGCACGAACTTATCGCGTAATCGAGTCAACCTTGCAGGTGCCTTGTCTTTGGCAAACAACTCCATCGGCTGAGGTTCAAAGGTCATCACAACAGAAGGCAAGGATAGCCTGTCCGCTTGCTCAGACACTTGCTGCAATACTTGTTGATGGCCTTTATGGACACCATCGAAATTGCCAATAGTCAGCACACAACCATGATGTCGCGGGTTGATATTGTGAATGCCTCTAATCAGTTCCATTGGATACTGCTTTCTGCCTCTGTTTTACTTTACACTGTGTGAAACTGACGGATTATATACTAATCACCCTCAGTCTGTCCCAGCTTTTAGGTCTTTTAAACGCGCACCAGTTAAAAATAGAACCACTAGGTAAACTACGGCTCCTAAACCGATCAACATCCCTAGCACCGCGCTTCGGTGAGCAAAGCTCCAGCCGAGCCATACTGACATATCTTCCAGTTGCCATAAGATTGCCGCCACCATCGCCGCGCCAGCAATAGCTAAACGTATAATAAAGAAGACGGTTCGCTTAGTGATTTGGTATACCTCTGCGATGTGCAGGCCACGATACAGCAGTGCCATATTCACAAATGCCGATAGTGCCGTCGCGATAGCCAAGCCAACGTAGCCATAGAAGTACGCAAAAATTGCATTAAATACCATGTTGGTCACCATCGCAATGATGCCGTATTTCACTGGCGTTTTAGTGTCTTGACGCGAGTAATAACCCGGAGCGAGCACTTTAATCAGCATAAAGTTCAACAAGCCTGAAGCGTAAGCAAAGAGTGACAATGATGCTTGATGTACGTCTTGTGGCGAAAACTCACCTCGCATGAATAACACCATCAACATAGGTTTTGCCAGTACCATCAAACCAAGCATTGCAGGAAGGCCAAGTAAGATCACCATGCGCACCCCCCAGTCCATGGTTTGTGCGAATCCTTCATTTTGTGCGTCAACATGTTTGCGTGATAATGCTGGTAAAATCACCGTTGCAATAGCAATACCAAACAGACCTAACGGGAATTCCAACAAGCGATCTGAATAGTACAACCAACTGATCGAACCGGTTTGCAGAAAGCTGGCAATAAAAGTATCAAACAACAAGTTGATTTGGCTTACCGACACACCGAACAAAGCAGGAATCATTAAGGTTCGGATCTTCACCACGCCCGGATCGCGCCAGCCCCATTTCGGCTTAACCATAACCCCCGCTTTAATAAGGAAAGGGATTTGAAATAAGAACTGAACCAAACCACCAAGGAAAACACCGATGGCAAGACCAATCTCTGGCTGTGGCATCTGCGGCGAGATAAACCATGCTGCCAAAATGATCATCACATTGAGGAAGACAGGAGTAAACGAAGAAACCGCAAACTTACCTAGTGTATTGAGAATGGCTCCCGATAGGGCAACAAAAGTGATGAACCATAAATAAGGAAAGGTAATCTTGAGCATCACGCTAGCAAGTTCGAACTTCTCAGCCGCGGGACCACCATGCATCCAGTCTAGGAACCAACCAAAACCAAACAGTGCAGTCACCACTCCGGAACCTAGAACACCTAAGATGGTAACAATTGAGACTATCACCCCTAATGTACCCGCCGCACGAGCAATGAGCTCCCGAGTTTTATCCATGTCGCCTTGAGCATGGCTTTCCGTTAAAACAGGTACAAACGCTTGGGAAAAAGCACCTTCAGCAAACAAACGTCGTAAAAAATTAGGAATTTTATTGGCGAAGAAAAAGACGTCTGCGCTTGCTCCTGCCCCCATTAAATTTGCCACTACAACATCACGAACTAGGCCAAGAACGCGGGAAATAAATGTCATAGCACTGACGATCATGCCAGACTTGAGTAGTCGTTTACTCACTGTAACCTCGGAATATCACCATAAGACAGCTAACCCTATACTGTTTCTCTGACAGGTGCTGTAAATAGACGTCAAAAATCTATCCGCGGGTTGTAAGGAATAAGTGTGCCTTTCGCGGATAATTATTAGCATTGGTATAAAAATGCTGTTAGAATCCCCGCCATCTTAACCGCGATAACCTCTCTTACCAAAATTTGTTTTGGCTTAGATCGGTTTTTGCACAAATCATTTGACATTTAAGCGCAAATGAGGGATATTCCTCGCCCTTAAATTGTCACAGAACTAAGTTTTTGGGAGTTAGACCCTTGGCAAATAGTAAATCTGCTAAGAAGCGCGCTATCCAAGCTGAGAAACGTCGTCAGCACAATGCTAGCCGTCGCTCAATGATGCGTACTTACATGAAGAAAACTGTTGCTGCTATCGAAGCAGGCGACAAAGAAGCTGCAACTGCTGCATTCGCTGTAGTTACACCTATCCTAGACCGCATGGCAACTAAAGGCCTTATTCACAAGAATAAAGCAGCTCGCCATAAGTCTCGTTTCGCTGCACAAATCAAAGCTCTTTAATAGAGTCCTGATTTTACAGTGAAGAAAAAACCGACCTTGTGTCGGTTTTTTTATATCTACAAAGTTTTCTGACCCGTCCTGATATGGGTTGACACTTTTTAACTAAAACGCTCGATGTACTTCATCGGGCGTTTTGTATTTTAAA
>NZ_JAWOTS010000031.1:0-35906 GCF_033338975.1 Vibrio sp. Vb0349
CTCAATGAATACTGAACATTACATAAGTAATGTTTGAATTGACTGTGCTGAATCCGAAGATTCAATGGTCACTTCGTATCATTGAAACCTAATTTGATACCGAGGTATCTAATTGGATTATCATCAACGAGTGCCCACACAGATTGATAGGTCTATATTGTTAAAGAACTTGCTTTGCGAGAAGTTTTTCTCTCAAAGCGGAGGTGCATTCTAGCGATTTAATTGACAGTGTCAAACACTTTTTCAATTTTATTTTCGTAGAAGCTTTTTACCTCTCCGACTCTGCTGAAGCCTTATCGCGTCTGCCGTGTCGGTGGATGCGCATTATAGGGAACTCAGATCCGTTCGCAACCCTTTTTTGAAAAAAAATGGAAAAAAATGACTGTTCGATGACTATTTCATCAAAAAAGCAAAAAAGAGGGTAAAAAACCCTCTTTTTCTGCCTTAAAAGCCGTATTTAAATGAATGCGTACGCGTCTGCGAACATACGTTCGCTCTTCGCTTTCTTGTTCTGAGTGAACTGTTCACGTGCTGCGCCAGCCATTTCAAAACGACCTGCAATATAGATATCGTAGTTTTCTAAGCTTTCGAAATCTTCAGCTACAGCTTGTAGCACGTTACCAACTTTACCTTGCCAGTCTGCAGGAGCTTCTTCTACTACTGGCACAAAGTGAACATTGGCAAACTTGTCGGCAATCTCGACCAGTTCGTCTTTAGCATAAAGCTGGCAGTTATCGCGCGCCCCCCAATATAAATAGATAGGATTGGTTTTATTCTGCGCTACGCAGTGATCCAGAATCGAGCGAACGTAACTGAAGCCTGTACCACCAGCAATTAATAATAATGGGCGTTCGCTTTCTTCTTGAACCCAAGCATCGCCATGTGGCGCATCAATTTCAATCTGACCATCAGTTTCAAGCGCCGCTTGCATTGCTTCGACAACTTCTTGTGCATAAGCGTTGTGTTCCGCCGCACCGATGTGCAGTTCAAGTTCACCTTCATGACGACAAGGGCTGCTTGCGATAGAGAAAGGACGTTTGTCTTTTTCACCCATCACCACCATTAGGTACTGACCCGCTTTAAAAGGCACTGGTGATTCTGGGTGAAGAAGGATTTGGTAAGTATTACAAGCTAACGGCTGAATAGACTTTACTTTACATTGGATGGTCATGGTGTTCCTCTCGCTTACTCGTCAAAAGTAAGCACTAAATTACTTTCTGTATAGGCTTGGCAAGGGAATATCCAACCTTGCTGTTGCTCTTTTTCGGTTAGCATCGGTTCGAGGTGATAGCTCACCTCGCCCGTTAGCTTTTTACACATGCACATGGCGCAAGCGCCAACTTGGCAACGGTGCGGGAAGCGAATATTGTTGTTGAGCGCAGCTTCCAACACCGTCTCCCCTTCTTTTACTTGGAACGTAACGTCCATTGGTAGAAGGTGGACTTGATGACTCATAGAATACCTAACTGGTCCCAAATCTCATCGACTTTAGCCACAAGTTTAGGATCTTTTTTGATAGGCGTGCCCCACTCGCGCGTGACTTCAGATTCGAACTTGTTGGTCGCATCCAGTCCTAATTTGGATGAACTCTCAGTCTTACCAAGCACTTGAATCGTGTCTCTATCTGGGTCCATTCGAGTTGTCACCGCCCAAATGATGTCATTCCAATCTCGTGCATTAACGTCATCGTCGCACAAAATGATGAATTTGTTATCCGTGTACTGAGCAAAGAAGCCCCATAGATATTCCATCAATTCTTGGGATTGACCAGCTTGGTCTTTCTTCATAGTCACGACAGCAAATTGGTTGTTTGCTGTAACTGGAAGATAGACGTCAACAATCTCAGGGCGTTGCTGTTTCAACTCATTTAGTTCTGCTTCGGTAATCGCTTTGCTGTCTCGCTCAGTGACCTCGGTTCGCGTCGCCAGCTCGGCATCCCATTTAATGGTCGCATCCAAGCCCATTTTGGAGCCAAGCCCAACCACTGGTGAAGCAAAGTCGAGCGAGTCGATTGGCGTGTTATCTATCATCAAGGTATCACGTACAGGATCCATATGCTCTGACATGGCTTTCACGACATCATTCCAATCTCGTGCGTTTACCGATTCATCGCACACAATAACAAACTTGGTATACATGAATTGACGTAAGAAAGACCACACGCCCATCATTACGCGCTTGGCATGTCCTGGGTACTGCTTCTTCATGGTGACGACGGCCATTCGGTACGAACAACCTTCTGGCGGAAGATAGAAGTCTTCAACCTCTGGGAATTGCTTTTGCAGAATAGGCACAAACACTTCGTTTAATGCCACACCCAATACAGCTGGTTCATCTGGCGGACGACCTGTGTAGGTGCTGTGATAAATAGGGTCTTTACGCATAGTAATGTGCGTAATAGTAAATACGTGGTGCTTTTCTTTTTCGTTATAGTAGCCAGTGTGGTCACCGTAAGGACCTTCATCAGCAAACTCGTTCGGGTCGATATAGCCTTCCATCACGATTTCCGCGCTCGCTGGCACTTCCAAATCGTTGCTGACTGACTTCACGACTTCCGTTTTGCTTCCACGTAGCAAACCTGCAAATGCGTATTCCGATAGCGTATCTGGCACTGGTGTTACTGCGCCAAGAATGGTTGCTGGGTCTGCACCAAACGCGACCGAAACTGGGAAAGGTTTACCTGGGTTGGTTTCCATCCAATCGCGCAGATCAAGCGCACCACCACGATGGGCTAACCAACGCATGATGATTTTGTTCTTGGCAATTTTCTGCTGACGGTAAATGCCTAGGTTCTGACGTTTCTTATTTGGACCTTTGGTTACGGTTAAGCCCCAAGTAAGCAGCGGCGCTACATCTTCTGCCCAGCAGCTCATTACCGGAATTTTATCCAAGTCGACTTCATCACCTTGCCAAACAATGTCTTGGCATGGTGCTTTACGTAAACGCTTAGCCGGCATGTTCAATACTTGTTTGAGCACAGGCAGTTTTTCTAAAGCGTCTTTGAAGCCTTTTGGTGGCTCAGGTTCTTTTAAATAAGCCAGCAGCTTACCGACTTCTCTTAATTCTTTAACATCTTCACGTCCCATACCGATTGCGACACGCTCTGGTGTACCAAACAGGTTAGTCAAAACAGGTACGTCGTAGCCGATTGGGTTCTCAAACAACAGCGCAGGTCCACCAGCACGCAAGGTGCGGTCGCTGATTTCTGTCATTTCATAAGCGGGATCGACAGGGTGAGTGATGCGTTTAAGTCGACCTTTCTGTTCTAGGTGGTCGATAAATTCGCGTAAATCCTTAAAACTCATAGGCCTTCATGCTGGCTGATTAAACTGTCCGCAGTATAACAAATAGGAGGACGCTAAGATCCTCCTATTTTGTGTGGGTATGTGAGCCAGATTACTTTAATACTTGTTCAATCTGCCGAGTCTTTATCTGATGGTTCGAAGATACTAACTCTTCCAACCAGGTTTGATGCCCTTGTTGAGCAAGCTCTCGAGCAACCATGGTTGCTTCTTCTGATAACGCCATTTTTCTAACTAGAAACTGCTTTACTTGCGGAGATAGAGGGTTAGATTTTGTAAGTAGACTAATCGCTTCTGGCTTGAGTGATGGGTTAACTGTGGCATTCATCAATTGCTGAATGGAAAAAACGTCTCCAACCGCAGCTAAACGCTCAAGTTCGGACTGGCTGTTGTAATCAGCTTTCATCCGCCAGAGTAAGTTGTACACTTCCTCATCCTGACTAACTTGTGCCAACCTGACTATCACGGCCGTCGATGGTAACCAACTAGTCACATTTGCTTTGGTTAACTGGGCCGTTAATGCAGCAAGCGCATTGGGTGATAAGCTGTCTAACTCTCGAATCAAAAGCGCTTCACGTGCTTGAGCTTGTTGAGATGGCCCTGTAAGCCATTGCTTTAAGTTAAGCTCTCTTCGTTCAGCTTGTAAGACAAAGTCCAAGGTACTTTGGTCTTGTTTCCAACGCTTAATCAAGCGACTCGCAATAACGGGAAAGTTAAAAGCGGGTACACTAAATTCATACCCATCACCTCGCTCTAACACTTGATAAGTCGGGGTCATACGGATCTGGGACTCAACAAACAGAGCCATTCGAGGCGTGAGAATCACATCTTGCTTTTCAAGCTTTTCCAATAATTGAAAGCGCACCACCTCTTGTTGAGGCAAAGCAAGTCTATCAAGGGCGAATTTAAGCGAGTCGACTTCATCTCTGACAGCGTAATCAAGCAGTTCAGAGACTTTAGTCTGTATTTGAGTATCCTGAAGCCACTGCTCTACTACAGACTCATGCATTTCCTTGGCAGATAATGTCGCAGGTAGAGTGATAAGTGACAAGCTCAGGAGTAATGACGACAACATTCCTTGTTGCATGTTAACCTCCCGATAACATTTCCTTCATTCTGATACTTCTATCGGGAGAAAGCAATAAAAAAGCCACCGATATACGGTGGCTTTTCGCAGAATGACTATTTGAGACTATTGACGACGCATCGCATCGAAGAACTCATCGTTGGTCTTCGTCATCGCTAGCTTGTCGATTAGGAATTCCATTGCGTCGATTTCGCCCATTGGGTGAACAATCTTACGCAGAATCCACATCTTCTGTAGTTCGTCGGTCTTCGTCAGTAGCTCTTCTCGACGTGTACCTGAGCGGTTGAAGTCAATCGCTGGGAATACACGCTTCTCAGCAATCTTACGGTTCAAGTGCAGTTCCATGTTACCTGTACCCTTGAACTCTTCGTAGATAACTTCATCCATTTTAGAACCAGTATCTACTAGTGCCGTTGCGATGATAGTTAGGCTGCCGCCTTCTTCTACGTTACGTGCAGCACCGAAGAAACGCTTAGGACGATGTAATGCGTTTGCATCCACACCACCTGTTAGTACTTTACCTGATGAAGGCACTACGGTGTTGTAAGCACGAGCTAGACGAGTGATAGAGTCAAGCAAGATAACCACGTCTTTCTTATGTTCAACAAGACGTTTTGCTTTCTCGATTACCATTTCCGCTACTTGTACGTGACGAGATGCTGGCTCATCGAAAGTCGACGCAACCACTTCACCTTTAACTAGGCGCTGCATCTCAGTTACTTCTTCTGGACGTTCGTCGATAAGAAGAACCATCAACTCACACTCTGGGTGGTTGTACGCGATGCTTTGCGCGATGTTTTGCAGAAGCATTGTTTTACCCGCTTTAGGCGGAGCAACAATCAGACCACGTTGACCTTTACCGATTGGCGATGCCAAGTCTAAAACACGTGCTGTAATGTCTTCTGTTGAACCGTTACCACGCTCCATCACCATGCGCTCATTCGCATGTAGAGGGGTAAGGTTTTCAAATAGGATCTTGTTACGGGCGTTGTCTGGTTTATCGTCGTTAACGGTATTGACTTTTAGAAGGGCAAAATAACGTTCACCGTCTTTTGGTGGACGAATTTTACCAGCGATAGAGTCACCAGTACGTAGGTTAAAGCGACGAATCTGACTTGGTGATACGTAGATATCGTCCGGACCCGCAAGGTATGAACTATCTGCACTGCGTAGGAAACCAAAGCCGTCTTGCAGAATTTCCAGAACCCCATCGCCAAAGATGTCTTCGCCGCCTTTCGCGTGCGCTTTTAAAATCGCGAAGATGATGTCTTGTTTTCTTAAGCGAGCTAGGTTCTCTAATCCTAAGCTTTCGCCCAGTTTTACAAGGTCAGACACAGGTCTGTTCTTCAGTTCGGTAAGGTTCATGGTGGTGGATTCTTGTTTAGTCAAAATAAGATCTGTTTTCTAGTTAAGATGGATTTGGTCTCAGGATCGACCAAGAAGAGAAATTTGTTCAATTAACGCGCGATAAGTTAGCACTAATTAGTATTCTAGTCCAGAGTTAGAAAAACAAAACCGTGCATTGTAACTTTGCACGGTTTTATCTGTAATCACTTGGTGATTATAAGTTTGCGTCTAGGAACTCTTTCAGTTGAGTTTTAGACAGAGCACCTACTTTCGTTGCCGCTACGTTACCATCTTTAAATAGTAATAGCGTTGGAATGCCGCGAATACCAAACTTAGGTGGTGTACCTGCGTTATGGTCGATGTTTAGTTTACCGATAGTGAGTTTGCCTTCGTACTCGTCTGCGATTTCGTCCAAAATAGGAGCGATCATTTTACAAGGACCACACCATTCTGCCCAAAAATCCACTAGAACCGGGCCTGCAGCGTTGATTACATCGTTTTCAAAACCGTCATCAGTTAGCTGCAAAATCTTATCACTCATCTTCCACTCCAATGTGTTTTTCGAAACTGGTTGGATGATAACCAGTAATTAGATGCCCTATTGGAATGTATTTACTTTCGTATTGCAAGCTTTAGCTGATATTCTATAGCCATGAAAAAGACGCATATCACAGAGCAAAAGTTCGCCGATTTGGGCTTAAAGCCCCAAGTTATTGAAGGATTGGACAAAAAAGGGTTCGAATTTTGTACCCCTATCCAAGCCTTGGCGTTGCCGGTCCTGCTCACCGGCCAAGACATCGCAGGCCAGGCCCAAACGGGTACTGGTAAAACGCTCGCGTTTCTTACTGCTACGTTCAACCACCTTCTGACGACTCCGGAACATGAAGGTCGTAAGCCTACACAGCCACGCGCAATTATTATGGCGCCTACACGTGAGCTCGCTATTCAGATTTACAATGATGCAGAATCATTAACTGAAAGCACAGGTCTAAAAACCGCTCTAGCTTACGGTGGTGAAAGCTACGACAAGCAACTTGCGAAACTGCAAGACGGCGTAGATATTCTGATCGGAACAACAGGCCGTATCATCGATTTCTACAAACAGCGCGTATTTAACCTCAACAACATTCAAGCTGTTGTTCTGGACGAAGCCGACCGCATGTTCGATCTTGGCTTTATTAAAGACATTCGCTTCTTGTTCCGTCGTATGCCTGAGCCAAAAGAGCGTTTGAACATGCTGTTCTCAGCAACGCTGTCTTACCGCGTTCAAGAACTGGCATTCGAACACATGAATACTCCTGAGCATGTCGTTGTCGAACCAGAACAAAAAACTGGCCACCGTATCCAGGAAGAGCTTTTCTATCCTTCGAATGAAGACAAAATGGCGCTGCTTCAAACACTAATTGAAGAAGAGTGGCCAGATCGCGCTATCATTTTTGCCAATACCAAGCATAAGTGTGAATCGGTTTGGGGTCATTTGGCTGCCGATGGACACCGTGTAGGCCTTCTTACTGGCGATGTACCGCAGAAGAAGCGTGAGAAGATTCTTGAGCAATTCACCAAAGGTGATGTCGACATCCTAGTTGCAACTGACGTTGCAGCGCGTGGCCTGCATATTCCTCAGGTAACGCACGTTTTCAACTACGACCTTCCTGACGACTGTGAAGATTATGTTCACCGTATTGGCCGTACTGGTCGCGCTGGTGCGAGCGGTCATTCGATCAGTTTTGCTTGTGAAGAGTACGCGGTTAACCTACCAGCAATCGAAGAATACATTGAGCATACAATCCCAGTTTCAGAGTACGATTCGTCGGCACTGATTCAAGATCTACCGGCTCCGATTCGTATGCGTGCACCACGCAACCAACAGCGCCGCACGAATACTGGCGGTACCCGTTCTGGTAACCGTAAGCCGCAGGGACGTCGTCCACGCCAACCGCGTCAATCGGCACCAAAACAATCGTCATAGGAAACTGAGTTCGTTTTATGAGTCAAGCAGGATCATCACCGCTATATGCCGCCATCGACCTCGGGTCGAACAGTTTTCACATGCTCGTTGTGCGTCACATCGATGGCAGCGTTCAAACAATGGCTAAAATTAAGCGCAAAGTTCGTCTAGCAGCGGGCTTAGATGAACATAATTCTCTTAGTATGGAAGCTATGCAGCGAGGATGGGACTGCTTAAGTCTATTTGCGGAACGCTTGCAGGACATTTCTAAACAAAACATTCGCATCGTCGGTACTGCAACATTACGTACCGCGACCAATGTAGATGTGTTTTTAGAAAAGGCTAACCAAATTCTAGGCCACCCTATCGAAGTGATTACTGGTGAAGAAGAAGCAGCCACTATCTATAAAGGTGTCGCTCACACCTCTGGCGGTAGTGGTCGTCGCCTTGTAGTCGATATCGGTGGAGCAAGTACCGAACTGATTATCGGTGAAGGTTTCGAAGCCAAAGCACTGACCAGCTTAAAAATGGGCTGCGTGACTTGGCTTGAAAACTTCTTTAAAGATCGTCAATTGAATGCTCGTAACTTTGACGCGGCAATTGAAGGGGCGAAACAGACCATCCAGCCGATTTTAGAACGTTATACAGAAATTGGTTGGGATGTGTGTGTTGGTGCATCAGGCACTGTTCAGGCATTGCAAGAGATAATGCTGGCGCAAGGCATGGACGAAGTAATCACTCACTCCAAACTTAAGCGTTTGCAAAAGCAGGCAATGCTTGCTGATCACTTGGAAGAGCTCGATATTGAAGGCTTAACACTTGAGCGCGCATTAGTGTTCCCTAGTGGCCTCTCTATTTTGATTGCCGTTTTTGAATTGCTTGAAATCGATGCTATGACACTGGCTGGCGGCGCACTACGCGAAGGCTTAGTGTATGAGATGGTTGAAGAGCTTCGTCAAGAAGACATTCGTGCCCGCACTATCGCTAGCGTACAAAATCGCTATCAGCTCGATCACCAATACGGCGAACAAGTCGCTACTCTGGCACACACGCTTTTACAGCAAGCTGGGGGCGATGAGTGGATTACAGAGCCTCAGGGCAAGATATTACTCGAGACCGCCGCAAAACTGCATGAAATTGGCTTAACTATCGATTTCAAAAAAGGCGGAGAGCATAGTGCTTACTTGCTACAGAATTTGGATCTGCCTGGTTACACGCGCGCACAGAAGTTCTTTATTGGTGAAGTGGCTCGTCGCTATCGCGAACAGCTCACTTCTTTACCTGAGCAGCATGCATTATCAGGCTCAAGTGCCAAACGAGTATTGAGACTGTTGCGTCTTGCGGTTCTACTCAGCCATCGTCGCAATCCTGATCTAGAGCCAAATGTGACTCTAACGGTTGAAGGCGACAATCTAACGTTACACATTGATGCGCAATGGCTAGAGAAAAACCCACTGACTGCAGCTGAGTTGGAAATTGAATCCAACCGTCAGACAGACATCGGCTGGCCATTAAATATCGTAGCAAAATAAGCGAATATCACTGCCTTACAATACTAAAGCCCAGGCGTTCGCTTGGGCTTTTTTGCATCTACTTCCCCTACAAAACGTGCTGCCCAGCAAAAATCTCAGCTTCTCCGCTCTACATCGAAAAACAGCCATGCTTTATTGATAAACACAATTTAGCCAACCAAGATGCACCATCATGAAAACCGTTTTAATGACTGGCTTAACTGGCACCCTCGCCCCAAAAGTCGCTCATCAGTTTCACCTACGCGGCTGGAACATATTGGAGTGGAACCACCACCAGATCTCACCAGATGATCCAGAGCAAAGTGAGCAATTTTGGCAGCAGCACCACATTGATGCGGTGTGCCATATGGCGATGGGGAGTGAAGCGTGGGCAGCGTGGCTTGGTGAGCACTGCAAACAGCGCAACATTCCTTACCTCTTTGTCAGCACAGCAATGGTATTTGATGCCACAAAAAATGGGCCTTATGGCATCTTTGAAGAAAGAAACACCCAAGATGACTACGGCAAATACAAAGTTCGTTGTGAAGATGCAATCTGGCAAGCAAACCCGGATGCGATGATTGCTCGAATCGGTTGGCAACTCCATCATCAAGCAGAAGGCAATAACATGTTGGCGCATCTCGACCGCCAACATGAAGAGAACGGCGTTATTACCGCTAGCACGGCTTGGTATCCAGCGACTTCTCATATGGACGATACTGCACTCGCCTTTTTGCAGCTTATTGAGCGGAACGAAGCCGGGTTATATCACCTTGATAGCAATTTAAAGGATAAGTGGAATTTCTACGAACTCGTTTGTGCACTCAAGCAGCACTACAACAAGCCATGGCAAGTGCTGCCAAGCAGTGACTATCACCATGACCAACGTCTAACCGATGAACGAATTGCCTTGCCGCCATTGAGTGAACGTTTCAACAAGCCAGAGCAAATCCAACAAGCTGGCATCATAGGAATCAACTGGGGACGGACACACATTCCCCACTATCGAAACAATGATGTATCGGTCACGACGTTATGCGCCAACCAAATAGAACCTCTTCAACAAGCGTGCAGTGAAGAAGCAATCCCAAAGGCAGAAACGAACATCAGTGCACTCAAGCAACTTGATGTAGTGACCATCGCGACACCTGCGCATACTCATGCAGAGATAATTAAGAAGTTAGGTTCAACCAAGCTAATTTGTGAAAAGCCATTGGTGGGATTGAATTCCGACATCACTCACTGGCAGCAAGCGAACGCCAACCTATTGGTTAATTACGCCTTTGCTCAGCTAGAGACCGCCAAGACGATAGAGAAATGGCTCACCTCGCAAACCCAACCTTGTGTGGTCAATCTAATCACCCAAGTTAACCTACCGGGCACCTTCACACTCAAAGAGTGGTTTCTTGAAACAGCTAGCCACCCTATCTCTTGGTTGCTGCACTGCTTTGGAGACTACTCTCAGTCAACACTGACTGAGAAAAACGGCCAACTGATCGTTGAGCTGCAATGTGGCGACCACCAGCTAAGATTTGTATTTGAATTAACAGGTGAGCCGGGCATCGAGCACAATCTAACGATTCAATCCAACCAGACCTTAACTAGCAAAGGCTACTACCGTGTCGGCGAAAAATGGCGTTTCGAGCCTATTCTCGTTAATGGCAACGCGATAAACGATGGGGAGTACAGCGAGTCTGATTGCTGGCAGGACGCCAATCAACGCAGTGTCGGTTTGATGTTGGCGATGTTCAATCAAAGCATCAGCTGGGATAACGGCCTGCAACTTGGCGCCTTCGATGCGCAAAAAGCCATTTTGATTGAAAAGATGCTCTGTTAGCCATTTCACCAGCGAGCTTCCTCTACGTGCCGTACCTTCGATTAAAAGGTCTCACTCGGGACCTTTTTTACTGCTCATTTTTACCTTCGTACAGCTCAGGGAGCTTTTGGACACCCATGATCTAATTGCTCCCCACGCTGTACAAAACCCTCTAAACCCAAGTAAACAAGCACAAAAAAGCCGCTTGATTTGAGCAAGCGGCTTTCGGGGTTCCCACTGATATTAAGACTGAACGCTTGTCGTCACCTTAAAGTCAAGGTTCACCGCAGTCAGCTTCTTAATTAGGTAATTCAGTAATACGCCGTACATCGGAACGAACAAACCAAGACTGATAATCAGTTTGAAGCCGTAATCCACCAGCGCGATTTCCGTCCAATGCTCTGCCATAAATGGATCTGGGCTTTGATAGAACGCAATGGCGAAGAAAGCGATGGTATCAAGTGCATTACCGAAAAGCGTTGAACACGTTGGTGCCACCCACCATTGCTTCATTTGACGTAGGCGGTTGAACACGTGCACATCCATGATCTGACCAAGTAGGTACGCCATGAAGCTAGCAATCGCGATACGAGCAACGAATAAGTTAAATTCCCCTAGGTGACCAAAACCTTGGAATTGACCTTCGAAGAACACCACCGATAAGAAGTAAGACACTGCCAAAGCAGGCAACATCACTAAGAAGATGATCTTACGCGCCAACTGAGCACCGAAAATACGCACAGTTAAGTCAGTCGCTAGGAATATAAATGGGAAAGTGAATGCGCCCCAAGTGGTATGGAAACCGAAAATAGTAAACGGTAGCTGAACTAGGTAATTGCTAGATGCAATAATGACTAGGTGGAATAGAACCAGATAGATAAGGGCGTTGCGCTGCTGCGCAGGGGTAAAGTTACTCATGCGATACCTTTTTAGTTTGGTTTGGGGGTGAGGGAACCCAAATCGAGTCACTGAATAAAGTGGCTCTTACCAACAATGTAAAATGAAAAATAAACTGGCTTGGCTCATTCTGAGCGAAGCGGTGGGCGATTATACATTAACCACTTTTCGCCGCAAGTCGTCTGTTTTACGCAAACGTTTAAGCATAAAAAAGGGTGTTTCATGTGAAACACCCTTTCAAGAAAAATTCTATTTTTAGAAGCCGCGCTGGAACAATCCTGCAAGATAATCCAACTCTTCCCTGCTCTCTTCAATCGCTAACGCTTCAAACCAAATCGCTTCGCTGTAATGCTCTGCTTTCATAAACAGTCGGCAACCTTCAAAGTCGATCAGCCAAGAGTGAATATCCGCATCCCATTGTTTTTCAACCACAGTAGCAGAAAGCAAGCCGACTAAACGCTCACCTAAAGCAGGAAAGCTATCAAGGTCAAAGCTCGGCGCAGTAATGATTAAGCGACCTTCTTGTGCCATGTAGTCCGCTAAGCCAAATTCCTTTTGCATCTTGGTTCCTTATCCGTGGTGAGTAATGTGTTCTTGAATCAAATCAAGGAATGGGTCGGCGTACTTCTCTAGTTTGCGCTGACCAACGCCGCTAACTGCCAGCATTTCGCCGTAAGACGTTGGCAGAATTTCCGCCATATCAATCAGAGTCGCATCACTAAAGACCACGTATGGTGGCAAACCATCTTCATCAGCAATCGACTTACGCAGCTTACGTAACTTAGCAAACAGCTTTTTGTCGTAGTTCTTGCTGGTCAGTTTATCTGATTTCGCCGCACGTGCTGCAGTGTCTAAACGTGGAACCGCTAACTCCAGAGTCACATCGCCACGTAGCAGCGGACGCGCTTCTTCGGTAAGTTGCAGCGTTGAGTTACGCGTGATGTTTTGGAACAACAGCCCTTTGTGGATTAATTGACGGAAGATACTCACCCAGTAATCGTGGCTGTGATCGCGCCCTATCGCGTAGGTAGAAATCTTATCGTGCCCGTTTTCACGTACACGAATATTTTGCATGCCACGTAGCACTTCTACCACGTAACCCATACCAAAGCTTTGATTAACACGGTACACACAAGACAACGCCTTACGTGCTTCTTCCGTGGCATCAAAGTGTTTCGGTGGATCTAAGCAAATATCACAGTTGCCACATGGCTTCTCGCGATACTCACCAAAGTAATTCAGTAGCACCTGACGACGGCAAGTTTGCGCCTCAGCAAAGGCACTCATCGCATTCAGCTTATGGGTTTCCACCTGCTTCTGTGGACCATCGTCTTTCTCATCCAACATACGGCGCAGCCAACTGATGTCTGCTGGGTCATACAACATCATGGCTTCCGCAGGCAAACCATCACGCCCTGCACGACCCGTTTCCTGATAGTAAGACTCGATGTTGCGCGGGATATCAAAGTGAACCACAAAACGCACGTTTGGTTTGTTGATGCCCATACCGAATGCCACGGTCGCCACTACAATTTGAATGTCATCACGTTGGAAAGCTTCTTGAACGTAAGCGCGCTCATCAGCGTCCATACCTGCGTGATAACCAGCAGCACGAATGTGGTTGTTGCACAGCTTCTCGGTCACCATCTCAACTTTCTTACGGCTACCACAATAGATGATGCCGCAATTCCCCTTTTGGGTTTCAAGATAACGAACGATTTGCGAAACCGGCTTGTGCTTCTCAACTAAGTTGTAGCGAATGTTGGGACGGTCGAAGCTGCCTAGGTAAACCTCTGGATTATTCAGTTGCAGACGTTCAAGAATATCTCGGCGCGTTGCGTCATCTGCGGTCGCCGTCAGCGCCATAAATGGCACATGGGAAAACTGCTGCTTAAGTTGACCAAGCGCGGCATATTCTGGACGGAAGTCGTGTCCCCACTGGGAAATACAGTGCGCTTCATCAACGGCAATCATCGATAACGGCAGGTTTTCCAAACGTTCAATGAAGTCACGCATTAATACGCGTTCTGGCGAGACGTACACCAACTTAAGATGACCAGTGTGCATGCGGTTATACACGCTGAGCAGCTCTTCACGAGGCATGGTCGAGTTAATGCACTCAGCCGCTACACCGTTGGCTTTAAGCTGGTCCACTTGGTCCTTCATCAGCGAGATAAGCGGAGAGATCACCAAAGTAATGCCAGAGCGAACCAAAGCAGGAATTTGATAACACAGCGACTTACCGCCACCAGTAGGCAGGATAACTAAGCTGTCGCGACCTTCTATCGCGGCGTCAATCACCAACTGCTGACCATCACGGAACTCTTGGTAACCAAACACATCCTCCAACACACGTTGAGGCGTTACAGGCGAATCAGATTGTTCGGCTAACAAGGTCGAGGTCATGAAAAGTCTCAGATTGGGTCTTAAAAAAGAGGTGCTTATGCATACCACTGGCACACAAAGTGAGGGCACATTGTAATGGGGTTTCATGGTGAATAAAACCGCAAATTGTTAGGTGTTTCGCATCACGACTCGTATACTGATTTTCTGCTCTATAAAACACACAATTAGGTGACACTTCATGACACCAGAAGACGAACAACAACGCGCGCGGCAAGGCATCTTGCTAGCGATTGGCGCGTATACCATGTGGGGCATTGCGCCGATGTACTTTAAGTCCATCGCACAAGTATCTCCTTTGGAAATTCTAAGCCACCGAGTGATATGGTCTTTCTTTTTGCTTGCTGCACTCCTCCATTTTGGCCGTCACTGGCGCTCGGCTTACCACATCGCGAAAGACAAAACGAAAATCGCTTACCTGATCGCAAGTTCCATGTTAATTGGCGGCAATTGGTTGATTTTCATTTGGGCGGTAAACTCGAATCATATGCTCGACGCCAGCTTAGGTTATTACATTAACCCACTGATCAACGTCTTACTCGGGATGGTATTTTTGGGAGAGAGACTGCGTAAATTACAGTGGTTCGCGGTTGTATTGGCAGGTTGTGGCGTACTCGTTCAACTGATTGTATTTGGCTCCGTACCTGTTGTTGCGATGGCGTTAGCAATGAGCTTCGGCTTTTATGGCTTATTAAGAAAGAAAGTCAGTGTCGATGCAAAAACTGGCTTGTTTATCGAGACATTACTTCTACTGCCAGTGGCCGCTGTTTATTTGCTTTTTATTGCCGATACACCAACCTCAAATATGCTTACGAATCCACTTACGTTAAATAGTTTGTTGATCGCGGCTGGGGTTATAACAACCCTGCCACTGCTGTGCTTTACGGGTGCAGCAACAAGACTCAAATTATCGACTTTGGGCTTTTTCCAATATATAGGCCCAAGCTTAATGTTTTTACTTGCAGTATTGATGTATGGCGAACCCTTTACCATGGATAAAGCGATCACTTTCGTCTTTATTTGGGGAGCACTAGTCGTGTTTAGCTTTGATGGATTACGTAATAACCGTCGCTCACGCCGAATCGTTCAGCCACAGTGATCGTTTTTTACAAGACAAGTTAGAAATTGCCAGATAAGCTTGGTCATAATGTGACCAAGCTTTTTTATTTAATGGAACATATTCAGTACTACGCAACCGACCATGACAACTTGAGTCTAATAGAGGCGAAATACCAGAAATTTGCTTTTCAAAGGCATTACCATCTGGATTTTCATCTCGGCCTGATCACGCATGGTGCGCAGAAGTTCCAATACCAAGGTAACAGCCACCAAGTTGGTCACGGGCAAATTGTGATTATGCCGCCGGATGAGCTGCACGACGGGCAATCTAAGCTCGAGAGTGGCTACGAAGTAAATGTGTTTGCGATCGAACCTCATCTATTGAGCGATCTGGCTGATCTTAAGCAAAACGGTCAAATAATACACTTCAACGAACTGATCATCTCGGATCCGCAGATATTTTCACAACTTAGTAACTTGCACGGGCTGCTTCGTCGTGAAAACCTCAGCCAACTCACCAAAGATTGCCTTCCTTTTGAAGGATTTAACCAACTTTTTGATCGCTACGGATCGCTTGAGCGACAAAAAGTGGTGCCGCTAGGAAACCAATCGCTTGGGACGTTAAAAGATTATCTAATGGCTAACCTTGACCAAGCGGTGCGTTTGGATTCACTTTCAGAGCTGTGCCAACTGAGCCCAACTCAGTTCCAGCGCCACTTTAAAGCGCAAACTGGCATGACGCCTTATGCATGGTTCGCACGCCTGCGCCTTGAACAAGGCATGAAGTTACTGCAAGCTGGTCAATGTGGTACCGACGTCGCTCATCAAATCGGTTTCTATGATCAAGCGCATTTCAGCAAAGCGTTTAAACAGACCTACGGCGTTTCCCCTTCTCAAGTGGCTCGTTAATTTCATTTACCGAGAAAGCTGTCAGTTTTTTACAAGCGCCACAGGTGACTTACCACGACAATAGCCGCATTGGTTAAATTTGAGATGTGTTATGAATGAATCCACCATATTGCTGACACTCGCCAGCATTCACTTTATTGCCCTAATGAGTCCAGGTCCGGACTTTGCGCTGGTCGTACAAAATGCGACGCGTCATGGTCGTCAAACTGGCTTGTACATTGCGTTGGGATTGTCCGTCGGTATTTTGCTGCACTCTTTGTTCAGCCTGACAGGTGTGAGTTTTGTCGTCCACCAGCACCCAGTGCTGTATTCCGTGGTACAACTGCTCGGTGGTAGTTACCTGCTCTACTTAGGAATTGGCGCATTGCGTGCCGTGATCTCGATGATCCAAAACCCACTGACGGATCAACCTAAGAAGCAAAATAACCTAGTGATCAGCAATAAGCGTCAAGCGTTTGCTAAAGGGTTTGCGACCAACATTCTTAACCCAAAAGCCCTGGTGTTCTTTGTCAGTTTGATGTCGAGTTTAGTCCCAGCAGGTATGTCGATTACTGGCAAAGGTATTGCACTGGTCATCCTGTTTGGCTTGTCGCTATTCTGGTTCTCTAGCCTTGCATGGATGCTGTCGACACAGCGCTTACAGCGTAAATTGCAACAAGCGGGTATCTACATCGACGGTCTATGCGGCGTGGTATTTACTCTAGTGGGCGGCAGTATTCTATACCAAACTATCAATACTTTTATCGGATAAAGTACTGATTTAAAAGCGTAGCACAATCGACATTTCTAAGATTGCTGACTCGACGTGACTCTCCATAACTGCCAAGCTCAAAGCACAAAACTGGCAACATGGAGAGTCATCATGCATTGGACGTTCAACCGACTCGTGACCACGGGTCTTTTTCTTACTTCCCCACTAATCTTATCTACCTCAGTCTTTGCTAACCAAGCAGCAGATGCGGTTGCGCCGGAGCACAGCACTGGCTTCGAGCAAAAACAATTGATCAAAGCGAAAGATTATATGGTTACCGCTGCTAACCCAATTGCAACCCAAGCTGGTGCGGATGTTATTGCCCAAGGTGGTAATGCTATTGATGCTATGGTTGCCGTGCAGCTGATGCTGGGCTTGGTAGAACCGCAATCATCAGGCATTGGTGGTGGCGCCTTCTTAGTGTATTGGGACAGTGAGAAACAAAAACTGACTACGTATGATGGACGCGAAACCGCACCGCTCGCCGCAACGCCGAAACTCTTCCTAGATGACAAAGGACAACCACTGCAATTTTACGATGCGGTTGTCGGTGGGCGTTCCGTTGCCACTCCTGGTACAGTGAAACTGCTGTGGGACACGCACCAGAAATACGGCAAGTTGGAATGGAAGAAGATAATCCAACCCGTGATTACCTTGGCTGAGCAAGGTTTCGAAGTCAGTCCTCGCCTCGCGAGTCTGATTGAGAAAGATGCTAAGCGCCTATCACGCTTCCCTGCGACTAAGGCTTACTTCTTCAATCCAGACGGCTCACCAAAAGCCGAAGGCACGTTGTTGAAGAACCCTGAATACGCGCAAACTCTGACGGCAATTGCAGAGCAAGGGGCAAAAGCTTTCTATCAAGGCGATATCGCCACAGACATCATCAAGACCGTACAAAATGCACCGGGCAATCCTGGCATATTGGCACAACCTGACTTTGATGCGTTCCAAATCAAGCAACGTGAACCGGTTTGTGCGGCTTACCAAAGCTATGACATCTGCGGCATGGGACCACCCAGCTCTGGCGCATTGACGGTTGGACAGATTCTCGCGATCACCGAGCAATACGATCTTAAAGGTTGGGGAGCCGAAAGCGCGAAATCATGGCAAGTGATCGCCGATGCATCGCGCCTTGCGTTCGCGGATCGTGGTAAATACATGGCTGACCAAGATTATGTGCCAATGCCAACCGAAGGCTTGCTTGATAAAGATTATCTCAAACAACGTGCTGAGCTCATTCAAGTCGGTAAAGCCTTGAGTAAGGCTGAAGCCGGTAATCCTCCTTGGTCGCACGCCATGAACTTAAGCATGGACCAATCGATCGAGCTGCCTTCCACCAGCCATTTCAATATCGTCGATAAGCAAGGCAATGTGGTTTCAATGACAACAACCATCGAGAACGCCTTTGGCTCACGCTTGATGGTACGCGGCTTCTTGCTCAATAACGAACTGACCGATTTCTCTTTCCGCACGCATCAAGATGGTGTGCCAATCGCAAACCGATTAGAACCGGGCAAACGCCCACGTTCATCTATGGCACCAACCATTATGATGAAGGATGACAAGCCTTACATGGCAATTGGCTCACCGGGTGGCAGCCGCATTATTGGTTACGTCGCACAAGCCATTATCGCCCACACGCAATGGGATATGGACATCCAAAGCGCGATTAATCAGCCACGATTGCTGAACCGTTTTGGCACCTTAGATATTGAGCAAGGTACCGCCGCAGAGGGCTTACAGCCTGCTCTGGAGAAGATGGGCTTTAAAACCGATGTTCGGGATTTGAACTCTGGTCTGCATGCGATACGAATAACAAAAGACGGTCTTGAAGGCGCTGCGGATCCAAGACGTGAAGGTGCCGCTATCGGGCAGTAAGAGTCTTTCGCTCGACCCCTTGTGCGAGATCTCTCACAAAGGGTTGAGCAAACCTCTCTTTTTTAATGGTAAAACCGTACAGCAAAGCGCATAAGCCATTGAATTTAATACTCATGTATCTTTTTTGAACGCTAAGAGAGTAAAAAAATGTGAGATTAGCCCGTTGTTGGAAATCGTTAAACACGTAATATTAAACCTGTCGGAAGGATGCTGACACGGAACAGGAAACACCACGGACTTGGTGAACTTCAGGAAGAAGAAACGGTTATTCAGGATGAATAGTCGGGCATGGATTGCAAAATTGGACATTGAACGGAATCAATAGTGACTAGGATGGTTGCTACTAAGGACGGGAAATGGACACCTCTGGACGAGGCAAGGATTTGAACATCAGGATGATGTCAGGGACACCGCTCAGGGAGCAAGTGATGAGAGCTAACGAGGATAGTTAGCAGACCAGGATAAGGTCATTAAGGACACCGCTAGGAAGGCGACGTAAGGATTAAGCTGACGGATTCAGCACACTATCATGGATTAGATGCATGGAGCACTCTTAGTAGCCGGATTGCTGCGAGTAAGACTATAACCCCGATGGGCGCAAGCCCTCGGGGTTTTTCTTTGCCTAAAGTTTTTCTCAGTAGATCTGCTGAAAACAGGCATTCACCCACAACGCCCACCTTTCACTTCAAACGGCATCGTTAAGTCGCGCTTTTGTACTCCATTTATCATTCCATTTTTTACTGCGTTAGCGACACCAAAACTGCACAAACAAAAAGAGCCGCCGAAGCAGCTCTTAAGTTGATGATACCAATCACAGTAAATAAGTGATCAGAAATAGCGTAGGGAAAATGCTTGAGAACAAGGCGCAATTTTTCGATAAGTAGTTATTCTACAATCAAAAATTGCAACGCAGTTATCGAGTATTTTAACAAGCTAGAATGACCAGTTATTTACTACGATTGGTATGAGTTTTGGTCAAGTCTTACAGTTTCTCTAGTCGTGCGTAAGCAGTTACCAACCATTTGATGCCTTCACCGTTAAAGGCAATCTGTACACGGCTTTGTGGACCACTGCCTTCGAAGTTGATGATGGTGCCTTCACCAAACTTTGGATGCATCACACGAGAACCTAGCGTAAAGCCGGTTTCATTAAAGCTCTCTTTCACAACAGTTTGGCTAAATCGACCACTGCTTGAAGGACGGCTAACTTGCGCCTTCATTCGTACTTCATCTAAACAAGTTTCTGGCAGTTCACGGATAAAGCGAGACGGTTTATGGTATTTATCCTGACCGTACAAACGACGCATTTCAGCATAAGTGATGTACAGTTTCTGCATTGCACGGGTCATGCCTACGTAACACAGACGGCGTTCTTCTTCTAAGCGCCCTGCTTCTTCTGCCGACATTTGGCTTGGGAACATGCCTTCTTCCACACCGACCATAAACACCAATGGGAACTCTAGACCTTTCGCACTGTGTAATGTCATGAGCTGAACCGCATCTTCAAATTCGTCCGCTTGTCCTTCGCCCGCTTCTAGTGCTGCGTGGGTTAGGAATGCCGTCAGCAGTGACATGTCTTCGGCTTCTTCTGGTTTCTCGAATTGGCGAGTTGCGGTCACCAATTCCTCCAAGTTCTCAATACGTGCCTTAGACTTTTCGCCCTTCTCTTGCTCGTACATCGCGAACAAGCCCGAGTATTTAATTACATGGTCAGTTTGGTGATGCAGCGGCATCTCTAAGGTGTCGTCTTCTAGCGCGGTGACAAGCTCGATAAAACGGCTCAGAGCACCAGCAGCGCGACCAGCAAGCACCTTCTCGTCCAACATTGCCACACTCGCTTCCCACATAGTGCAACCACGGTCACGAGCCGCAAAACGGATGGTTTCAAGCGTCTTATCACCCAAACCACGCGTTGGCGTATTCACCACACGTTCAAACGCCGCATCATCGTTACGGTTGGCAATCAGACGCATGTAGCTCAAGGCATCTTTGATTTCCTGACGTTCGAAGAATCGCATGCCGCCGTAGATACGGTAAGGCAGACCGGCTTGAATTAACGCTTCTTCCAGAACACGCGACTGGGCGTTGTTACGGTAAAGCATCGCAGCGTCATTCAGAGCACCGCCCTTGTCTTGCCACTCTTTGATTTTGTTCACCGCAAAACGGGCTTCATCTAATTCGTTGTAAGCGCTGTAAACCGAGATAGGCTCACCGACCACGCCATCCGTCCACAACTCTTTACCCATACGCTCGGTGTTATTCGCAATCAGGGTGTTAGATGCTTCCAGAATGGTCTTAGTGGAACGGTAGTTTTGCTCAAGACGAATGGTATTCACGCTTGGGAATTCGAGCGTAAACTTCTCAATGTTCTCGACTTTTGCACCACGCCAACCATAAATCGACTGGTCGTCATCACCTACGATCATCACGTGACACTCAGGACCCGCCATCATACGTAGCCAAGCATATTGAATGTTGTTGGTATCTTGGAACTCATCGACCAAGATGTGCTTAAAGCGTGCTTGGTAGTGTTCACGAACGAACTTGTTATCACGCAGTAGCTCATGTGCGCGCAGCAAGATTTCCGCAAAATCGACTAAACCAGCACGATCACACGCTTCTTGGTAAGCGGTGTACAACTGCAGATATGTCTTGGTTACTGGATCATGGTACGCATCAATGTGCGACGGGCGCAGACCTTCGTCTTTCTTGCCGTTAATCCACCATGCCACTTGGCGTGCTGGCCATTGCTTCTCATCGAGGTTTTGCGCTTTGATCAAACGCTTTAGCAGACGCTGTTGGTCGTCACTGTCGATGATTTGGAAATCTTCCGGTAGCTTCGCATCAAGATAGTGTGCACGCAGAATACGGTGACAAATGCCGTGGAAAGTACCATTCCACATACCGCCTGAACTGCCCATCATTAGCTCTTCGATACGTCCACGCATCTCTGCCGCCGCCTTATTGGTAAAGGTTACCGACATGATTGAAAACGGAGAAGCTTGCTCGACCGACATCAGCCAAGCGATACGGTGAACAAGAACGCGTGTCTTACCACTTCCTGCGCCAGCAAGAACGAGCAAGTTTTCTAGAGGTGCTGCAACGGCTTCACGTTGTTTATCGTTCAAACCGTCGAGTAATAGAGATGGATCCATCATGATGAGAGCTACTGGTTATTTATACATAAAAACCGATTATAACCTAAACAACCGGGTGCTGTTTAGACAAAACTTGATAAAAAAATCGATGTTTTTTTGCCCAACACATCAATTAGTTATACCTATTTAACCCTACAACCCATTTGCTTCATAAATTTTTCTGAAAGTTTTTTAGCCAGTTTCCTATCTTTTAAGTTAAGCAAGTTGATAACAAAAACGCCAAAACAGGCGATTCATCTTGCCAACTTAAAGTAAAGGAAATCATTCAGAGGAATTTATTATGAAAAAGTCGAATCTAGCTGTTACTGCTGCTGTTACTGGTCTTCTAGCTCTTGGTGGCACAATGCTAACTGCAGCTCCAGTTGTCGCTGCTGAAAAAGAAAAGTGCTATGGCGTTTCTAAAGCAGGTAAAAACGACTGTGCAACAAAAAGCAGCTCATGCGCTGGTACTTCTAAAGAAGATAACCAAAAAGACGCATTCGTAGTCGTACCAAAAGGTCTTTGTGACAAACTCGCTGGCGGTAGCACTTCTTCTTCATAATCTTTTATCGCTAGCTATTGTGAGGATGCGTTGACGCTCAACCAACGCAAAGCCAAGACGCATCCTTTTCTTCCCGCACGATTTGAAAAGGAGTTTCACGTGAAACACCACACCTTCCACGACCTTGTTGGAGTTGGATTGAGAACCCCTCACCTCGATTACTTTAGCCAAAACAAACCCGAGTTATCTTGGTTAGAAATCCACAGTGAAAACTATTTTCAACCCAACGCTGCAGAGCGCAATCAATTACAAGCATTACGCGAGCAATATCAAATTAGCTGTCACGGCATTGGTCTGTCATTAGGTTCGGTGGAACGTGTGAATCAAAAGCACCTTGCTCAACTTAAAGCGCTGATTGACTCAATCGACCCGATTCTTGTTTCTGACCATTTGAGTTGGAGTGAAAACGGCGGTCACTACTTTAATGACCTGCTTCCACTTCCGTATACGGAAGAAGCGCTCAACGTGTTCACTCGTAACGTGAATGAAGTGCAGGATTATTTGCAACGCGAGATCTTGATAGAGAACCCATCTAGTTATGTGAAGTTTCAACATTCGACCATCAGCGAATGGGAGTTCCTTACCGAAGTGCAAAAGCGCACTGACTGTCGTTTATTGCTCGATTTAAACAATGTTTATGTTTCGGCATTCAACCACGGTTTTGATTGCGACACATACCTAGATGCAATTCCAGCCGACAAAGTGGATGAGATTCACTTGGCAGGTTTTACTATCAAACAACTCGACAAAGGTGAGATATGGATTGATACCCATAGCCGCCCAGTTAGCGATGAAGTTTGGCAACTGTTCGCGCAGTGGACAAAAAAACATGGTCCACGTCATGCATTGATTGAATGGGACTTGGATATCCCTGCGCCAGAAGTCTTGCTCGGAGAAGCGCAGAAAGCATCGCAACTGTTATTACAGGGCAGACTCCCAAGTGAACAAAGCAAACCAAGGAAGGCATCATGAATCTAGCCACCTTACAAAGCCAGTTTGCTAAAGCCCTGCACTACCAAGCACTCGGTGAAGACTGCGATATAGCCAGTGATGAGTTTACCGCTGATGAACGCATGCAGATTTACCGCAATAACTTTATCGTCAGCTTAAGCGAGGTATTATCCGCGACCTACCCGATGGTTGAAGCGCTGCTTGGTGAAGAATGCTTTGAGCAGATAGCTCGCCAGCATGTTCTTTCTTACCCATTAGAAGAAGGAAATGTGGTGCATTATGGCGAAGGCTTTCAAGACACCATCATGCAGTTCAGTCAGGTGATCGCACAAGCACCTTACAGCCCTGAAGTCGCACGCTTCGAGTGGCATATCGACCTAGCTCGTCAAGCACAGTATGAGCAATCCAATGCAGCGGAATTAAAACCGCTTGCGTTACTTGGCGAAGTGAGTGAAGAGCAACAACCCACTTTAGTCTTACACCTTAAAAAGGGCTGCCGCAGCTTTGACTCCAACTACGCAGTATTCGATCTATTTAGCGCGATTCAAACTGGGCAATTCGAACAACTTAATATCAACCAATTACAGCAAGGTGTCATCTCGATTCAAGCCAATGGAGAAGCCTTGTGTCATGCACTCGATGCTGATGTGTTCCAACTGCTGCAATGTTTAGAGCAGAAGCAGAGTTTGAGCGAAATACCTGAAGTTTTACTCGCTCATCTCAATCGCATCATGGCACTCGATATTGTTGACGGCTTTACATTGCAATCAATCTAAGGAGCACTCTATGAAGGATACGGTTAAAAACTTAGTGAATCGGTATGACGATTTAATCAGTACCTTACAAGCAGGCTTTGTCCCTTTACTACTTCTCTTTTGCCGCTTTTGGGTTGCTTGGGTGTTCTTCAATTCAGGACTAATCAAAATCTCGTCTTGGGATAGCACGTTGTACTTATTTGAGCTGGAATACCAAGTGCCAATCTTGCCATGGGAATTGGCGGCTTATTTAGGTACGGCTGCGGAGTTGGTTCTACCGGTGTTCTTGGCACTGGGATTGATTACCCGCCCGATGGCAGCAATGCTGTTTGTGTTCAACATCATCGCAGTGATCTCTTACCCACTGTTGTGGGAGAAAGGTTTTTATGACCACCAACTTTGGGGATTGATGATTCTTATCGTAATCGTATGGGGGCCAGGACCGCTGTCTTTGGACCACATCCTGAAAAAGAAAATGACGAGCTAAAAAAATCCCCGCATCATGCGGGGATTTTTTATTATTTATTCAAGTAAGCCAGTAGCTCTTCTGCTGAGATACCTTGCTGAGCGAGGTCTTTTGCCATCTGCTCGACTTGTTCATCTTTGCGTGACTCAATCACTTGCTGAAATTGGTACACGATATCACGCAAAATTGGCAGAGGTACTTGTTTAGCCGCACTACGAATACGCTCGGAGCTTTGATTACCCAGCTCATTAAGCAACTTGCCAAACATCACCTTTTCTGGTGAATCTTCCATTTGCTCTAGAATACGAGCCATTTCATACGTGGTTAACGACATTACTTTTTGAGTTCCGTTATGGTGTCAGGAAAAGTCTGAGTGACAAATATACACGCCTTACTTACATTGGAAAATACTAAATTACACTGATTTACGCTTTCGCAAAGCTCGAGTGCCAGTTCTTCCCTGCTTTTGTAAACAGAACGACCAACGCAGGTAATAGGACCCACATATGAATTGCAATCAAGGTTTGTGGATCCAGAGATAAGCGTTGCAGTGTACCCACCAACAAACCAGAGCCACTCATTTGGAACAATCCAAGCAGTGCAGCTGCCGTGCCCGCCTTATCACCAAACGGTTCTAACGCTTTCCCTGCCGCTGCACCCAGAATGAATGCAAAACCTACAGAAGACATAAAGATAGGTAACATGAAAGAAAGCGCGGTATTCTGACCATTCATCACTAGCATGATCACACCTGCGAGACCCAGAGTTGAGATCCCGGTGACCAAGGTGTTGTGAGTTCCAACGCGCTCCATAAACTTAGGCGCCAGCATACATGCCGCAATGTTTATCACCGCATTCACACCAAACCAGAAAGTGAATTCATTCATCGACAGCCCCATCCCCGTCATCAATACCGACGGTGCTGAGGTAACGTAAGCAAGAATAACCGCCATCGCCATCAAGCATAATGACGCATGGAAAACAAAAGATGGTGTGCTAAGCACTGCCCAATACCGACTAAGCTTAAACACGGCTTGCTTTTCTGTTGACGGGTTAGTCTCTTTCATCATGAAAAACATCAATGATCCAGACACCACAGCAAAACCCGCCATAAAGCTAAAGTTAGCACGCCAGTCAAATTGCTGAGTTAACCAGCTACCTAGAATTGGAGCTAAAGCCGGAATGAAACAAATCGCACCGTTAAGGTAGCTGATCATTTTGCCGCTTTTTTCCGGGCCAAAGATATCGCGAACTGTTGCAAAGGCTGCTACCGATGTCGCACACGCACCTAAGCCTTGTAGCAGTCGGGAAACCAACATCCACTCAATATTTTGAGCACTCCACGCCAATAAAGCGCTCATCGCGTAAATGGTGATACCGCCCAATGCAACAGTTCGACGTCCGAGTTTATCTGCTAAGGGACCTGCGAATAGCTGACCAACACCCATAGCAAATAAGAACCAAGTGATCGTGTCTTGTGCTAGCGCATTATCGACCTGAAAAGTGGAAGCAATAAGAGGTAAAGCAGGTAGATAAATATCAATCGCTAAAGGACTAAAAAGAACCAAAAGGGTCAATAACGCCATCTGTTTTTTACTATTAGAAAACTGGCTAGACACACAACACTCCGAATTGGATAAAGAACTTTGGGTAAAGCTTAATCATCTGATGATATGAATGGAAATGATGTATAATCATGAGCATTATTCCTCAGAGGAAATTCACTGTGAATGTCGAAAAACTGGCTCGTATCGATTTAAATCTATTGGTCTGCTTTAAAGTGCTGATTGAAGAGTTAAACGTTACTCGTGCGGCCCACCGATTGTGCTTAAGCCAATCTGCCGTAAGTAAATCACTGGCTAAACTGCGCATTCAATTTGATGACCCTCTTTTCACTCGAAACTCACATGGATTAACACCTACGCCGCGCGCATTGTTTCTTAAACCGAAACTGGATCTGTTGATAAATCAGTTAGAAGTGCTGACTCAACCCGAAGAGTTTTCTCCGCAAAGCAGTGAATACCGTTTTCAAATAGCAGCGGTAGAGAGTGTCTACCCTCTCATTCTACCCCATTTCTTACCGGCGATTTTTCAACAAGCACCTGGCGTGACAATCAGCACACACCCGTGGTCGGATAATACATTTAAAATGCTTCAACGCGGCGAACTGGATTTAGGCTTAACTGGAAAAGATATCGATATAAACGATGCCAAGCTGACTCTTCACCCACCCGATGACATTTGCGAGTTGGAAATTTATCGTGATTACCAAATGTGCATTATTCGCAAAAACCACCCTGCGCTAAAACAACCTTGGAATCTGGAAGCCTATCTCGCCCTACGCCATGTACAAGTACGTTGTGATGGCAACGACCGTTGGTTGCTGGATTATCGCCTTGCAGATATTGGCGCCGACCGCGATATTGCCGTCACTGTGCCCGACTTTAACAGTGCCGCAAGTTTATGTTCATACACCGACTTTATCTTTACTGCGCCAAGTCATTTTGTGCAACTTGCGGCCAAACAGCTTGATTTGGTCGTGCTGCCACTACCGTTAGAATTCCCACCTATGGCTTACACTTTATTCTGGCACCGAGACAGAGAAAACGACCCTGCATTAGGCTGGCTACGTACGATGATCACACAAAAAACCGATCACCTTAGATAAAAACACCGCGCTCAATTTGCGCTTAGCGGCTAAAATGAGTAGCTTAACTGTCGTAGTCCTTTTTGGCTCATCTATGGCCTAGTTGTACTCCGACTCTATTGAAGTGATTGCGAACCTCAATGGAATCGTAAACTGCATGAAGCAGATGGAAACAGCTCCCACACCTGAGCATGAAGGAGCGGTAATTTGAAGGAATAACACAGATGCACAACGATACCCAAAGCCGCGTGAATGCAATTCGCGAATGGCTAGCACAACATAATATTGATGCCCTACTTGTCCCTCATGAAGACGAGTACTTGGGTGAATACGTACCAGCGCACAACGAGCGTTTACATTGGCTAACTGGCTTTACCGGTTCTGCTGGTGCTGCGGTAATCACCAAAGACAAAGCCGCTATCTTTGTTGATGGTCGCTACACAGTACAAGTAACAAAGCAGGTTCCTGCTGATCTATTCGAATACCGTCACTTGATTGAAGAGCCTGCACTAGATTGGATTAAAGACCATCTTGCAAATGGCGCGTCTGTGGCAATCGACCCTCGCATGCACAACTCTGCTTGGCTAGACATGGCACAAGCAAAACTTGCAGGTGCCCTTGAGCTTAAGATTCTCGATAGCAACCCAATTGATGAACTGTGGCACGACCGCCCTGCTCCTGTGGTTTCTGATGTTCGCCTAATGGCAACAGAAACAGTTGGACAATCAAGTGAAAGCAAACGCCAAGAAATCGCAGAGCTCGTGAAAAAAGCCGGTGCAGACAGCGCAGTGATCACAGCACTTGATTCTATCTGTTGGTTGCTCAACGTTCGTGGTCTAGATGTCTCACGTCTACCAGTTCTGCTTTCTCACGCGATTCTGCACTCAGACTCAAGCGTGGAATACTTCCTAGATCCTGCTCGCCTACCTGCTGAGTTTGACGCTCATGTTGGTGCCGGCGTGACGGTTCATCACCCAGAAGCATTGCAAGCACGACTAGAAAACCTAACTGGCAAGAATGTACTGGTTGACCCTGCGACAAGTAACGCGTGGTTTAAGCTGGTTCTACAAAACGCTGGCGCATCTGTGGTGAGTAAAGCTGATCCATGCCTAATGCCAAAAGCAGCAAAGAACGCAGTTGAAATCGCAGGCATGAAAGCATGTCATATCCGCGATGGCGTAGCGATGAGTAAGTTCCTGTCTTGGTTAGATGCTGAAGTCGCTGCTGGTAACCTGCATGATGAAGCGACGCTGGCAGACAAACTGGAAGCGTTCCGTAGCGAAGACCCGACACTTATGGATCTTAGCTTCGATACTATCTCGGCAGCAGGTGGCAACGCGGCGATGTGTCACTATAATCACGAGAACCAACCTGAACCTGGCAAGCTAGAACTGAACACACTTTACCTAGTGGATTCAGGCGGTCAGTACCTAGATGGCACGACAGACATCACGCGTACAATTGCGATCGGTCAGCCTTCACAAGAGATGATTAAACAATTCACTCTCGCACTAAAAGGTCACATCGGTGTTGCTCGTGCACGTTTCCCGAAAGGCACACGTGGTTACCAAATCGATACGCTAGCTCGTCAGCACCTATGGGCGGAAGGCTACGATTACGATCACGGTACTGGTCACGGTGTTGGTCACTTCCTAAGTGTTCATGAAGGTCCAGCAAGCATTTCGAAGAAGCAAATCGACGTGCCTTTAACAGAAGGCATGGTGCTATCCAACGAGCCAGGTTACTACCGTGCAGATGCGTTTGGTATCCGTATTGAGAACCTAGAGCTTGTTGTTGAAACCCCAACTAACGGTGACTTCCCTGTTCTGTCATTTGAGTCGCTAACGCGCTGTCCAATCGACAAGCGCAATATCAACGTTGATATGCTAACTCGTCCAGAACTTGCTTGGCTGAATGATTACCATCAGAAAGTATGGGATGAGATCAGCCCACTTGTTGAAGGTGATGTGAAAGAGTGGCTTCGTCAAGCAACGCTACCAGTAGCACACAGCTAGAAGCTAGAAGCTAGAAGCTAGAAGCTAGAAAAAAGTAGAGGGTTGATGTTTTGCATCAACCCTCTTTTCTTTACTTATGTTTCACGTGAAACATAACGATGACCAGTGTCTTTATTTGCTGATTAACCAGAATACGCCGAGTGCCAATCTCGCCATACAGGATCAAAGCCTTTGGCTCGAATCATATCTTCCACAGAACCAGCACTTCGCTCATCACTGATCTCAAACTGCTCGAGTTCAACATCATCCATCGCATAACCACCCGGCTGAGTTTTAGATGCAGCAGACATACTGGTGATACCTAACGGTAATGCATTGTCTCTGAACTTTGGTGATTCACGAGTCGATAATGACAACTCCACTTCTGGATTCAACAAGCGATAAGCGCAGATCAACTGCACAAGCTGTTTATCCGTCATGACTGATTTGGGTTGGAGCGCGCCCTTACAAGGACGTAAACGTGGGAAAGAAATTGAGTAACGAGTCTGCCAATATGTGCGCTCAAGATAGTCCAAGTGCGCTGCCACATAAAAACAATCTGTTCGCCACTCTTCCAACCCTATTAAAGCACCAATACCGATCTTATCGATGCCCGCCTTTGCAAGACGATCGGGTGTATCCAATCGGTATTCAAAATCCATCTTATTACCACGCAAATGGTGCTCGGCGTAAGTCGAAGGGTGATACGTTTCTTGATAGACCATCACCGCATCCAAACCCAATGTCTTGAGCTCAGCGTATTCGTCTTGATCAAGTGGCTGTACTTCCATCGCTAAATAGTTAAAGCGCTTCTTAATCATCGGCACCATTTCACGGAAGTATTTCATGCCCACTTTGGTTTCGTGTTCGCCAGTCACCAGCAATACGCTATCGAATTTCATGCGTTTAATGGCTTCAACTTCTGCTGCCACTTCGTCCCTATTCAAGGTACGACGCTTGATTCTGTTCTCCATCGAGAAGCCACAATAAGTACAAGCATTGGCGCACAAGTTAGAGAGGTATAATGGAATGTAAAGCGACATGGTATTACCAAAGCGCTTACGAGTTGCCGAGTATGACAGCTGCGCCATTTGCTCTAAGTACGCTTCAGCCGCTGGTGAAATTAGCGCTTTAAAGTCTTCCAAATCACGCTTGGGTTTATTCAATGCTCGCTCGACATCTTGTGCCGTTTTCGCGTAGATCGACATCGAAATGTCATCCCAATTCAGCTGTTTAAATTGTTCAACGAAGCTCATGTTTTCCTCGCTTAATAGCTAAACCAATCTAGGACTAAAGCTCATCTAGGAATGACGTCAGTGGACTCGACGCAATCGCATGAGAAACCTTACCAGCAAGTCCGGCTTCATAAGCCATACGCCCCGACTCTACCGCCAACTTAAATGCCTTCGCCATCGCAACAGGATCGCTCGAAGCTGCAATCGCAGTATTGACGAGCACGGCATCCGCGCCCATTTCCATCGCACGTGCGGCATGTGAAGGAGCACCAATACCCGCATCCACAACCACAGGAACATTAGCTTGGTCGATAATGATCTCTAAGAAGTCGTGAGAAACTATCCCTTTGTTAGAACCGATCGGCGCACCTAATGGCATGACCGCTGCACAACCCACTTCTTCCAATCGTTTACATAGAACCGGGTCAGCATGACAGTAAGGAAGGACAATGAAACCCTCACGAACCAGTTGCTCAGCGGCTGCTAGTGTCTCAATTGGATCGGGCATCAAGTACTTCGGGTCTGGATGAATTTCTAGTTTTAACCAGTTAGTACCCAACGCTTCTCTCGCCAATTGTGCTGCAAACACAGCATCTTTAGCATTCTTTGCTCCTGATGTGTTTGGCAATAAGTTCACCCCCGCTTTTACTAGCGGCAGCAAAATATCGTCTTGTTGGTCATTCACATCCACACGCTTCAACGCCATGGTCGCAAGTTGAGAACCCGATACTTGAATCGCTTCTGCCATTAATCGGCTGCTGGCAAATTTCCCTGTTCCCGTGAACAGTCTTGATTCGAATTGTTTATCACCAATTTTAAGCATCGACTTTAACCCCCTGCGATCGCTTGAAACAAAGAGATGCTATCTCCCTGTGAAAGAACTGTGCTAGCCCACTCACTGCGTGGCACAACATTGTTATTAATTGCAAAAACACAGCCCATTTCAGGCAGCGCAAATTGACTAATGATTTGCTGTAGATTCGACTCACTGGCAACTTGATGTGACTGGTCATTGATGACAATAGTGATCACATCTAAGTCAGCAGCGGTCATTTGTGTTGTTTGTTGTTCTGATAACGTCATTGCTTCCAACTCTCTTAATTCTGCCCATTACTCACAAGCTAAATCTGAGCACACACTTGGCACTGTTTATCTTTGCTTATCGCCATGGTTTGCCATTGCAGTTTCAACCCATCAAACAGATGCAACTTGGCAGTCTCGACATGAAACTTTCCCGTCGCCAGTTTTTGAATTGCTGCTATCGCTTGGTAGTTACCAAGTGTGCCGACCACCGGACCGACGACACCGCTCTCACTGCACTTTTGCGTTTGCGGTAATTCGTCGAACGGATACAAACAGCGGTAACACGCTTTACTCTGCGCTTCTTGTTCACTTGGTGTTTGGTAATCAAAGACAGCGAATTGCCCTTGCCAACCAATTGCCGCCGCCGAGATGAGCGGCGTATTTTGCTCGAAACAAACTTGGTTAATTAGCTGACGCGTTGGCATGTTATCGGTGCAGTCGAGCACCACATCCGCTAGCATCACCTCAAGCTGCAGCTGTGCTTTGTCTAATCGCTTATTGATAGCACGAGCTTGAACCATAGAATTAAGTTCAGTCAATTGCTTTACAGTCGCTTTTGTTTTCGCAACTTGGAGGTCTTGTTCACGATAAATGATCTGACGTTGTAGGTTACTGCTATCAACTTTATCGTCATCAACCACAACCAATTTACCAACCCCCGCTGATGCCAAGTACAAACTCGCTGCGCTCCCTAACCCACCACAACCGATGATCAGCACATGCGATTTACTCAAACGTTCTTGCCCAATTTCGGCAATTTCAGGCAGAGCGACTTGGCGCTGATAGCGAAGAAACTGCTTATCCGTGAGCATGCTCGCCTCTCTTGGTATCCGCCAATTCATTATTCTGATCAGTGAACGTTAGCTGTCTTTCTTTCATCAGTTGTGCAAAGAACTCGATGACGGACTGAGGTGATTCTGCCAACGTAATAGCTCGCACAACTGCCAAACTAGAAACACCTGTTAGCCAAACTTGGTCAGCATTAGATTGGTCGATACCACCAATCGCAACCGTCGGAAAGCCAAGCACATAGTCACTTACTTCTTTGTCTTTTGAAGGTCTGAAAGCAGCCTCTGTATTTGTATAAGGAATGCTATCAATCAGCTTTTGATACAAAGCCAAGCGCACCAAACCTTGTGGTTTCGATGGCATCTGTTTTGTGGTGGTTGGGAAAATATGCCCTAGTGCGATGTAGCTAGGATGAATTTGCACGATGCGCAGTAGTTCGTAATAACCATGAGTAGAAAGACCAAGACGAATGCCGGCTTTAGTTATCTGAGCCAAATTCGATTCTTCTATGTCTTCTTGTCCTAGGTGAACGCCATAAGCGCCATGCTTGATTGCCAACTGCCAATAGTCATTGATGAACACTTGTGCTTGATACTGACGGCCTAGCTCAATTGCTCGAATGATCTGTTGTTCTAAATCGGCTTGTTGTGGGTTCTTGATTCGCAGTTGAATAGTGTTGATGCCTAGTGGCAGTAGACGCTCAATCCAAGCAACATCATCAACGACTGGATAGAGCCCTAGACTTTGCTTAGTTAGAGTTGGAAAGCTAACGCTCTCACCTTGTGCAGACCAACCAACTTGAATACCTAGCCGGTTATCCTCTAGTACAGGTGTGGGGAAATCATCAAATTGGTCAGCCCACTGAGTAGATCTTCCCTCACCAAGGTTGTCATTCAACAGTGTTTCACGTGAAACATTCGCTTGTTGAGTTAGCATTCCTCGAGCAAGTGTTAACGCATCTTCGATAGGAAAATCGAGTACTGTCAGCGTTACTATCCAAGCAAGGTGATGTTCAGGATCGAACATTGCGTTGAATTTGGACTTAACGGAAAGCGCTCTCACTTCGTTGTTAATTGGGTGACGCCAGATATCAAGCTGAAGCACTTTCTCCTTTTCATCGGATACCTGCGTATCAGCAATGCCAATATGAATCGCTTTCGACGGTTGCTTAGCGCACGCTTCTACCGACAAAGCAGAACGGTAATAGAGCACAAATGAACTCTCATGCTCAGAGTCATAATCATCAATGAGATCAGTCGTTATGTGTGTGGTCTGTTGGCCGAGAACAAGCTGAATAGATTGAGTTGGGCTCACACCCAACTCAATGTCTTCGATGCTAAAACCCTGTTCTTTCGCCAACAACAAACATTGCTGAACTAAACCTGTCAGTTCAATCAACGATGACGGAATAAGGATTTTGCTCATTAGTCACTTACCTCGGCATGTGCTGCTGGGTGGTATAGCTCAGAACCTGACTCTCTAAATTCTTGCGATTTCTGACGCATCCCCTCAAGAGGGTCATCCAGCATTTTGATTGAGATAGCTTGGTCCGCAGCAACTTGCTCTGTGTCTTTCGCATACTCTCGAACCTCTTGCGAGATCTTCATCGAGCAGAACTTTGGCCCGCACATCGAACAGAAGTGGGCAACTTTTCCAGACTCTTGAGGCAAGGTTTCGTCATGGAAAGCGCGCGCGGTATCAGGGTCGAGTGATAAGTTGAATTGGTCTTCCCAGCGGAACTCGAAGCGAGCTTTAGAAAGCGCGTTATCACGCACTTGTGCGCCTGGGTGTCCCTTCGCTAAATCAGCGGCGTGCGCAGCAAGCTTATAAGTGATCATTCCTACTTTCACATCTTCTTTGTTTGGTAAGCCAAGATGCTCTTTCGGAGTTACGTAGCAAAGCATCGCACAGCCATACCAACCAATCATGGCTGCGCCAATACCTGAAGTAATATGGTCGTAACCAGGAGCGACGTCTGTCGTGAGCGGACCAAGCGTATAGAAAGGAGCTTCATGACAGTGCTCCAACTGCTCTTCCATATTCTCTTTGATCATGTGCATTGGAACATGACCAGGACCTTCGATAATCACCTGTACGTCATATTCCCACGCTATCTTGGTTAACTCACCAAGGGTACGAAGCTCTGCAAATTGCGCTTCGTCGTTAGCATCAGCAACCGAGCCAGGACGCAGACCATCACCAAGAGATAGTGCGACATCGTACTTAGCACAGATTTCACAGATCTCTCGGAAGTGGGTATATAAGAAGCTTTCTTGGTGATGCGCTAAACACCATTTCGCGATGATAGAACCACCACGAGAGACGATGCCAGTAACGCGTTTTGCAGTCATTGGCACATAACGAAGTAGTAAACCGGCATGGATAGTAAAGTAGTCAACGCCCTGCTCTGCTTGCTCAATCAGGGTATCGCGCATCACTTCCCAGTTAAGGTTTTCCGCAACACCATTCACTTTCTCGAGCGCTTGATACATTGGTACGGTACCGATCGGAACCGGACTGTTACGTAGAATCCACTCGCGAGTTTCGTGGATGTTACGTCCAGTAGAGAGATCCATAACGGTATCTCCACCCCAACGTGTCGCCCAAACGAGCTTCTCTACTTCTTCCTCAATCGAAGAAGTGACCGATGAGTTACCAATGTTTGCGTTCACTTTGACCAAAAAGTTACGTCCAATGATCATTGGTTCGGATTCTGGGTGGTTAATATTGGAAGGGATAATAGCGCGACCTTCGGCGACTTCTTTGCGCACAAATTCGGCGGTAATATCTTTTGGTAGGTTCGCTCCGAAGCTTTGACCCGGATGCTGTTGATTCAGCACTTCATCGCGATACTTGGCACGCCCCATGTTTTCACGCAGCGCGATATATTCCATTTCTGGGGTAATAATACCTTTGCGAGCATAGTGCAATTGAGTCACACAATGGCCATCTTTGGCACGTCGAATACGTGGTAGATTACCGTAACGAAGATCGTCTAGTGTTTCGTCTTCTAAGCGTTCTTTGGTGTACACCGAGCTTACTTCATCAAGTAGCTCAGTATCGGCGCGCTCTTCAATCCACCCTTCTCTCAGCTTAGGTAAGCCGTTATAGAGGTCTATGGTGTGCTCTGGATCTGTGTATACACCCGACGTATCGTAAACGCGTACTGGCTCATTAGGTTCGAATATAGGCGCTTCTTTTGTGCCTCCAATAAGGCTATCAGCGAGTGATATTTCACGCATTGGTACACGAATATCTGGACGTGAGCCTTCTACGTAGACTTTGCTTGAATTGGGGTACGGTTGTACCGAGAGTGTATCAATGAACTGTTTTGCTTCCAGTCTCGCTTGTTTGCGACTCGACATAGCATTTTTCCTTGC
>NZ_JAWOTS010000032.1:0-34245 GCF_033338975.1 Vibrio sp. Vb0349
GAGTAGTTTTACAGGCAAAGCCGAAACGGATGATAACCACCTACTGAAGTAGGTGGTTTAGGGCTGAAAATAAAAAAGGCCGCGATATTCGCGGCCTTTTCGATTCAAGCATAAGCAGAATTTAAAAGGGTAGTAAACGTAAATTTTTGAGAGAGTGAGTGAGTGGATGAGTGAGTAAAAACCACAAACCACCACAATCACTTGAATCACCCATCAAAAAATAAATCAAAAAACCACCCCTAATTTAACACTTTCACAAAAACCGTAAATTAAGAGGCCAAAGTGAGCTAATCTACTTGAGAACCTCCATCTATTTTTACAGTTTCCACCATGAGGCTCAAGCACCCAAGAAAGAAAAGTTGCCGGACAACTCGGTCGCATTAAAGATGCTTTTCAAGTTAGCTCTTTGCAGCGAAAGGAAACATCACACCTATAAAAGCTAGATTTAATACAGTCACTTGATATGCTATTCAAAAATAATAAATGATGAAACATCTGATGGAAAACTTAGCTGATGTATTTACAGCATTGAGCAAACTTGATGGTAATACTTTAACTATTGCTAGCATCGCAGTATCAGCCCTTGGCGCAGTTCTAAGCTTATTTGTTGCCGGATTGGGTGTATGGTTTGCCATTGCTCAGTATCGCTTAAAACGCTCTACAAAAATCAGTGCCTCCTATGGCATTACTCAACACGCAATTTATCACAACACATACATTAATAGCGTCACCCTCCAAAACCTGAAGGATAAGTCCGAAGCTATCTTTGGCATCCACTTACGTTTAGGGCACGGCTGCTACTTAACCCTAGAAGACTTAGACACAAAACCTATTATATTACAACCATTTGAAACCATAACCCAAGTCTATGAACCAGTTAGCTACTATGGATGTAGTTCCTATAAGGTAAATGTAAACAACCTTTTAAACTCAAGAAAAAATAGAGTTGTTCTTACTACCAACAAAGGGAAATATGTAACGAAGAAAGAGCAAAGATACTGGAGTCCCATAGGGGAGAGCTTACGGAACCATGCTGTAACGGCACTCCATATTGTGAACATCAGCTATCAGACTCCTAATGGTCACAAGATAACTATACCTAACACCGTTCAATACATTGTGGAAGCTCTTCTAGATGGTAAACCTGCATTTTTCTATATCTATCGAAATGGCCCCTTATTTAGTTGGAATAGAAAAGATTTTCAGCTCAAACCTGACACGTTGGCCAACAAAACTACTCTTGAAAAACATTTTGCCAACTTAAACACTTTAGAAGCGCTCGGCATCGAACATTCATCAATTAAGGTCATAGATGTAGAAGAACTAGATGAAATGAAGCGTATGAACGACTTCTATATACAAGAAGACACTCTAGAGGAAACTCCCTCTTGGATAATCGTTCACATTTTAGGAAGGTTACTTGCTAAATATGATCACTACAAAATGAATCGAAAAAACGCTGGCCGATACACTAGAAGCTTTTCGTACAACGAGCTATTGATCATCAAATGGCTACCAATATTTTTTTTAAGTGGTCTATTCATACTGGCGGTAACATTTGTGTTCTTGTAAGCGGTAACATTTGTGTTCTTGTAAGCACCACCATCACCGGAAAGTGAGTTAAGCAATTTTGCCACGCTAGTGTTAATTTATTAATTACTAGTAGTAAGTCCCCCCCCTAACTTAGTGCAGGTTATTCAAACGCTATATCCTTGAAAAAGACTATTGGTTCACCTGCTTCATGGCAGTGCGCTTCTTCACCTTACTAGGCGTTTTTCCGGGTGTTAAAAATGGTATTGTGAAAGCTTCTCTGATATTTCCGGCTGCCTTTGCTGGAACTCGCTCGCCTTCTTCATTCCTCACGAAGTTCGCTACACGACGGATTGCTACCTTTTTTCCTACCACCGGAATATTGAAGTACATGTTCCATCCTTTGAAAATGCATGATAGACGGCATAACAGTGCATAAGATGTTGATTCTTTTCTTATCGATTCAAGGTAGTCTCGTACCTGATATTCAATGCTTTCTATTGACGTTTGCCCCAAGCCTGAGATTACATTTGATATGTACATATCAGGGGTAATAGGAATCTCATCGCCTTCATAGTTTTTTAATTTTTCGCTTATAAGGTAGTGCGCAAATGCCAATGTCGCCTGAGGTGCTTGAATTTGTTGTCTATGTTCCTTTGCTAAGGACGCAACCAGATTAACTGACCATGCCAATTCATCTTTACCCTGTACGTAATCAAGTATTTCAGCGGGTTTAAATGAGGTGCCCTGAGTGCCCCTAAAAGCATACGGGTTGGTTGTCATGTCAAAAGCCTTTGACAGCATGGCAACTTGAGAAAGAATCTTTGCATCTACGCTAACACCTGCCATTTCAAGGACGTTAGCTCTTGAACGAACGTTCCCTGTATCTGTGTGAGCAAAGGCTAGAGCATCAGATATCCCCCAAATAATGATCGCAATAAAACCGTAAGTTGATTTCGAAGCGGCCTCTAGCCTTGTGTGACCATCCAGTATTTCACCATCATGGCCGATAATGATCGGCTCTCCAGTAAGACACCACCGTCCTTCATTCATGTCCTGTGTGAACTTTTTGACAGTGCTCCGGTTAACTCGACGGTTGCTTAAGTCGGTATTAATTTTTCCTCTTCTTGAAAACTTGAGCATATCTCTGGCTACAGTTGGAGAAATGTGTACAACCTCATGCCGAATAGGAGTCTCTAGATTTATGACCTTGAGTTGAGGGTAGTACTGGGAATTCGATTTAAAAATTTCGTCCATCACCCTCCTATCTAACTTGATGTTGGATGATTCAATTAACTGCTTTGAGCTAGCTAGGTATTCACTAGGGGATTTTTGATATTTATCCATCAACCCCTGAATAATAGAATCTTCTATTTCATTGTTTTCTTGGTTATTTTCTTTTTCGCTATTCATTTTTCACCTCAAATCTATCAGGTTCATAGTTCTAAAACCTTCCAATTCCACAAATTTAGGCGTTTAATTATTGATCGGACGGGTCGTCCGATCAATAATTATTTTAATCTCAACTTAGAATGTCAACTCAACATAATGAGGGGTTCATTCATTGCAAAAGAAATCAGTGAGACTGGAAGGCTTGTGCTCAATGCACACATTTGGCAAAGTTCAACAACTAACATCATGCGTTAAAGTTATTGATTTATTTAACTTATTCTCATTATTTGACATACCAAACGAACTTGAAGAAGCATTTCAATCGATACACAGCCGAAAGAATCAAAAGAGAATCGAGCTAGCAAAGGCATCTATTGAATCGGGACTAGATAACGTAGTTGAGGTGCCACCACCATCTCTCACTTTTGTTGTGGCGGAAGTCTTAAGCCATAAGACTTTAGGCAGAGGTATCGTCGAACTAGAATACGATCCACTCGATACTATGATTGTGGATGGTGTAATCACGTTGTTTGCCATGATGCAGATTAGTGGTTTCAGTCATCCGTTCGAGAAAAAGCGTATCTCTAAAGATTTAACTCAGAAAAATAGTCGAGTTAGGCAAGAACTCGCAAGTTATCCTGTGCAAGTCAACTTGTTGTTCTCACCTACAGAACCACTGTCACAAAAGGCATGTATCACTCTTTATAAAAAATACAGCCAAGCTGAAAACAACATTTATGCACCTTTAATTGAAAGTCTAAATGCTGAATTGCCTTTGAATACTTATGTGAAAGAGATTGCGGATGATATCGCTCTTGAATCTTTTGGGGGAATGAAAACGTCGTCTGTTAGGCTTTCTGTAAAAGACCCATATGTGACAACTGAGGCAACAATGATTCGTCTAGTTCTTGGTGCAATCGGCGGTGCAGATTACCAAGATAAAAACAAGGTCGACTTGTTTGGTTCTGGGCCATTTAGTGCAGAGCATATCGATACGATAAAGCCTTATATTTGTATATTTATGGAAGCGTGGTTGAACTCAGTAAAGGCTCAATTGCTGTCACATAAAAATGGCTTTCATTACTCAACGACGCTTTGGCAATCACTAGGGTTGGTAATACATAAACTTTTCCTTGAGAAAAAAACTTTAGAAGAATTTGCTAAAGCTGGGGCTGTTTTAGGTCGTTTGGATTACTCCAAAACAGCTAAGCACTGGGGAAGGTGTGATGCACTGGAACTTGACGTGTCGGGACAAAACTATAAAAACGTTACTGGAGGAGGTAGAGCTTTTCGTATTGCCTTAACTAACTACCTTCTTGAATATTTATCAGAGCGAGAAAAGTAAGAATGCTTCTATTGTCCACGCGTGGTCAATGATGGTCAACAGCCTAGTTCGCCATGAGTTGGATTACATCCTCAATACAGAGCACGTTGGCGTACTAACTCTTCAAATTCGACTCCTCCCATCAGATTCTTTGTTGCATAGAGCCATGAAGGTTCCGAGTTTAGAAAGCTACATATAGTGCACCAGCAAACGTTTAGTTTACTAGACTTCGCAGAACTGAGAACTAGTGATAATATGATGATAGTTTTATATCTGGATAACTTGCTGAGGTAAAAATGAATTTTGCACATCAAATACGTATGAAGTATGGAACAAACCACAACGAACCTACTACATATCAGATTCGACAAATATCTAAAGATTTGTTGAATCAACATCGCGCAGGGTTAATCAAATCAGATTCAGATGTATTTGAGATTGTTAAGAAGTATTGTCCTTCGGCTGGAACATACTTTTACAAAGGTCAAGATCAATCCGATTTGAATACGTTACTAGCACTAGCTCGTGCTGTTGTAGATGAAGAGGACTAATAAATGTTGCTTGAATTCAAAAGAGCACTGGAAGAAACAGTTCGTATTGTTCAGTGGAACCCTTCGACAGAACAACTGATAGAAATTGCGAACTATATTCGGTCGAACCCAAATGACTTGATCAGCCTTTCAGCATTTATTTGTGAAACGTGCGAAGACGTCACTTTAATGTTCTTAGAAGGACAAGACTATTCAGACCTTAACAGTCTTCTGGCTTTGGCAAGAATGGTGGTCGAAGAAAGTGAGTAGCTCAAATGAACTCAAAGTAATCGAGTTAACCTCTAAGATTTCAGCTCTTAAAGATGAGTACTCTAAAGATTTGACTGCGTTTATTCAAACCAATGGAAAATCTAAAAGAGAGAAACTCAATGGGTTACTCAAAGTACAGTCTTCAGGTAATAAGTATTTTAATTACATTGAAGACTTGATTGGAGATAGCGGCCTTCTTGGAGCACATGAGAAAAATGGGCATTGGCTCGCCTCATTAATTGAAAATACTACAGAGGCTCTTAATTTAATCTGTGTCCACTATGTCATTCTGCGAGACGGTGTTGCGAAATTTAGTGACGATGAAGACTTGTTAAATTCGATAGAGCCGACTTCAAAAGCCTTTTCAAACATGCAAAGGTTAGTGTCCTCTCACTTAAAATCTAAAGAGTGGAGAAGTATTAAAAGCGAGTTTGAAAAGAACTCGTTACCAACATATGGATTTAACAATCGAAGGTTGCCCGTCATGAACTCAACTACGCAAACAGTATTGTCATTTATTTTTGGTGTTGTATTTGTAATCGTGCTTCTCGCCATTGCGTTTATAGAACCTGACCCATCCAGCTTTCAATACAATATTTTTAGGGTGGTTCTTGCTCTTGCTGCTGCCGGAGTTGTTGCTGTTCTTCCGGGGTTCATTGAGGTTAAGTTTGGTAAGTGGCTACGTGCAACGGGAGCATTAGCGGTGTTCGTCATTGTTTACTTTTATAATCCAGCGAGCTTGGTAAGTGAGCAACCATCAGAGCGGCCACCGATTGAGCAGTACCAACATCAGTAAGCTAACACCCATGTTGTTCTACTGACCCTCACATATTCTGCCCTAAACTATTTTAGCTAATACTGTCAGTAAAGATGTGCCGTATTCACTTTGACTTTTCGGTTGAATACTACAGCGGGCATAAACAGTTAATGCTTATACCCAATAGGCGAAAAACTGTGGCAGTTACAGCTTAAGAAGGTATACATATGCAGGGTAATTCGAAAAAGGGCATAACGTGATCGTTATGCCCTTTGACTTACTGTTCGTTTTCGGCAACATTAAGCTGTTCAATAATCGTTTGAATGTTGGCAAATGGGTTTGGTGACGTTGTTTTCCCAAATGTAAATCCATAAATCGGAACATCATCAGGGATCATATCTAACTCTAGCAATACGGATGCTACTGCATTCATTTGTGCACCAGATGTATATATATCATCTAGTAACACTACCGCCGTAATATCATCAGGGAAATTAGCTTCATCGTCTAGATACACGCCTAGTGTTTCGATGTGTGCCTCAGGGGTTCTAGCATCATTAGATTTGTGTGAAGGCTTTTTAGGCTGCCACCTTTCAATAACCTGATGCGCCTTTATTCTATAGGGTAGACCCTTTTCCGCATTAGCCCACTCTTCCCACCACATAGACACCTGAATCATAGGTCTGGAATGGTAGCACTCTTCTGGAACAGAACTTGGTATCGGCACTAAAGCGACTCTACCCTCGAAACCAACATCTTCAGCCCACTCGTAAAACTTCTGAATATAGATACCTGACAAACGTTTTAGTGCAACGTTGCGACCATCACTGATCTCTCCTGCATTAGTACAGAAAGGAACACCAAGCTTTCTATTCAATTGCTCATAAGTGCGATTTTTAGCTGGCTTTAAACCGTAATAAACATCAAACCAAGTGTTTCTGTATTGCTGCGTATTACAGTCACGATATCTTGGAATAAAATCTCTGGCGTAACCTATATTTGCATCAGGAATTGTGTAGATATTTGTTTCTTCAAGACTCACTGTACGGAAGTGTTGCTGGAAATCATAAGGCTCGTATTCTAAGTCGTCGTTGATGAAATCAGTGATCACTTCATCTAGTTCATCGATGTTACTCACAACTGCGGTAGGCATCGCGTTGTCTGTAATGTATTTAACATTGAACTCAGTACCCCAAGTGCAAAACACCGATGGTGATTCAATGTAATGACCAAAGTGTATGTCTTTAGCAGTGTCACCGACGACTAAAACCCGAACATCGCTAAAGTCTTGATCATGGTAAGCTGCCAATTGCTCCAAAAACACATCTATCTCACAACAAGGCTTTCCAGCGTTAGATAATATGTGCTGGTTATCATACTCAAAACCATGTAAGTCCAATACAGTTTCACAGTACCTACAGTCTGGGGAGTTTGGTGAATCAGTAACGAAAACAACATGCGTATCATGATACATCTCTGATAACTCATTGATGTAATCAACAATATTTGGGTCGTAAAGTCTGGTTTGGACTTTATTCTCACGAAGTTTATCGACGATTAAGTCTCGACCATGCGCTGTACGCAAGTAAGGTTGGCAGTCTGTTGTATCGACTAGCGTATTATCCAGATCAAAAATAATAACTTCCATCGGCTGAACTCCAATAAATTATTAGAATTACTGCCTGATCACTTTTATATTATCTTTGTATTTTTGAACCCAAAGGTACTCAGGTTCGTAGATGTTGTTTTCTAGGGCGTATAACTGTTTGCCCTGCTCGACGCAGTGCCTAATAGCGTACTGTGTCCCACTTCTATCACCCGCTCGGGCGACTACAACACCTTCACTTGATAGACCTACTGTTGTTCTGTTCCTGTTAGCAAAGAACGAACCAAAGCTCCGTATGCCTATCGGATACTCAGATACCAAAAGATGATTCTTGGCAATTTCATCTTGAAGCTCCCTGTTTTCCTTTGGAAAGTACTGGTCTAAAGGTGTACCAAGAACCGCTATAGTCCTTCCTGAATGCTTTAATGCAGCTTGATGACCCAATGTATCAGAACCAGCAGCTAAACCGCTTACAATCGCTTGGTAGCCAGCATTCAGCAATCTGCCGATTACTGCATCCCCATGCCTTACATGCTCGGGGTTGTGTAATTCACGTGTTCCAACGAATGAAATGGTTTTATCGGCATTTAGCAGACTCAAATCACCACGGCAATACAATACAGGTGTTGCACCCTCTACAGACCTTAATTTCTCAGGATATTCAGGATCATTTATGGTGATTACTTTGAAGTCGAAGCCAATCTTGCCGTAAGTCCTATCCAATTGATTTTCTATATGTTCTTCAATTGGAAACATACCAAAATGCTGATTATAGATATCTTCAAAAGAACCTATGTTCAACAACATGTCTCTTAGCTTGTTATTAGCTGTAACACTACCTACTGAAACCTTCTTGGTCAGTATCAGGGCTGCATGACACCATGAAAGCTTTTGATCTTTATTCAAATTAATCACGATAATACTCCAATCACTTTCAAAACTATGCTAACAGGTACAGTAATTGCAATTGAATATGCCTACTTTTTGTCTGCAAATTGATTTAGTTCAAGTTTTAGTCTCACTAGTATTACTAACACTTTACAACAGAATTTATAAGTGTTGAAAAGTCAATAAATTACACTAATTCTGAGGTTTACCAAATGATCGATGCAATTTGTACATATGATGGAAAACGTAAGACCTACAACATCTTTAATTTTCAAAAACTCTCTAATTCAGACATCGAAAAGTACAGGCAGTACCTAGAATGTCCTAATCCTAAATGTGCAGCAGAAGCGTACTACCGCAAAAAAAGTGTCGATGGCAAAGCAGCATGTTTTGGTTCACGATACCATGTCCAAGGATGCAACGAAGGGCGTTCATCACCACAACGTGAACGTGAAGTTAAGCATGCACTCGAAGTAGATAAAATCATCGCTAACTCAAGTGAAGTTATTTTTGACTTTTTTGCTGCTGACTCTAAACCATCAAGGGAAAGTGTAACTACTCTTCCATCGAAGCCCAAACCAACTGGGTCGGGCAACAACCTATCACATACTGGTGCTGTAGCTACGGTTAGAAATACAGCCTTAGGCATGGAAATAGCGTTGAATAGTTTAATGCGTGGAAGCGATTTAGCTCAATCAGACACAATCATCATCATAGATGAAAAGTATCCCTACAAAGCTAAGAACTTGTTCGTAAATTTTGCAAATGCAGAGCCAGCAGATAACCCAAAAGATGCCCGTCCTAAGATGTTTTGGGGAACAATCTCGCATCCTGATGCAGATATGGAATGGTTAAATCCTGCTGACTGTGATGATGTCGGAATTCCGATCAAAAAACATAAAGATAAGGTTTTCAGCCGCTTTAAAATCACCGAAAGACGTGATCTAGAAGGTGCGGGGGTTATCTTATTTGGCAAGTGCTTCTGGAACACTCAGAAAACTAGAAAAATCATTGAACTGTGGAATGCTGATAGGATTTTTATATCAGTAGAAGAAGACTAAGCACATTGTTCTGAACTTATAGTCCCCCTCCCAAGTAACGCTAAACTGTAGTGGATGAGTGATTTTCGCCAATCAAATCAATAATAGGATTGGCAATACCTCATATTATTCGTTAAATGATATTTTAGCGAAAACTATATCTCATTTGTGCCCAAAAACATGTTTCGCTCGATTCGCTACAATCAAAAGCAATCGCTTGATGTAGCTACGCTACTTGAGATCCCATACATTCTCTTATCGCGATATTTCCGAATTAGCGAAGGCAGATAAGTATTTCGCAAACTGGTATGGGACGGATTGGTTATAGCCTGTTCAAGCACATCTTTTCTACCAACAATGTGAACCTCCGCTTCCGCACGAGTAACAGCGGTATAAAACCAAGCTCTATCAAGGTTTCGTGCCTTATCCAGAGCAATGATTACTCTAGGAAACTGCGATCCCTGCCCACGGTGTAAGCTCATGGCATAACCAAGTTTCACTTGGTCGATAATATCCATGTCCACAAACACAGATCGACCACCATCGACTTTGATTACCCCCATGTACTCTTCTGAACCGTTATCGGTTGTTAGAACAGTCTTTTCAACGCTAGTTAGCACACCTAGCAAGCCATTCTGCACATCGTGGTTGTAGTCGTTTTTGGTGAAAAGCACCTGATCACCTTGTCTAACTTGAGTACGCCATTCTTCGAACCCAAATTTAATTGGCTCACCATCCTTGTTAATAGCACATTGTATTTCTTCATTAATCCTCTCCACCAACTTTTTGGTGGGTGCCATAACCCTGCTGTTATCAGGCGACTCCTCAAACAAATTACGACAAGTTTCTACAACCTCACTACGATTGCAGATCTCATGGAATGTAATCGCCCCAACTGACAGCTCGGGCGGCACAACTCCCTGATTAATCAAGCTTGAATACTCAGGAATGCCAGATGAACCATCCTGCCTTTTGACAATATCGAGTGTTGTATTGGCAATGACGCCACTTGCAATAACATCAGCCAATATCCTCCCAGAACCAATTGGCGGAAGCTGGTTTAGATCGCCTACAAGCAAGATGCGTACTTCGGGGGAAATGTGCGTAACGATCTGGTACATCAAAGGCAAGTCCACCATGGACGCTTCATCAATTACCAGTAGTTTTTTTTCACCTGAAACCACTTTCCCACGCAAAAAAGCAGCAATTGTCTTGGTTTCAAAACCAGTAGATTCACACATACGCATGGCTGCACGACCACTCAGCGCCATGGCATGTATCGTGTAGCCTAGCAAATCAAAACTCTTCAAGGCTGTACGAAGTACCGTAGTTTTCCCCGTACCTGCTCCGCCCGTAATGCACGCCACACTGTTATTCAGAGCGTTCATCACGGCTTCGCACTGCTTGGATGTCAAGTCATATGGAAGCTCTGACTTAGCCGCCACAAATGCTTTGTTCACTGCCTCATCGTACAGGTCATCATTTTTTGCTAGGGATACAAGGCGCATAGCAACCACAGCTTCCATCATTAGTTGACCTGTCGGATGGTATGTATTGATTTCTGAGTTAAAGGTAAAACGGGTTTTGTCTGCCCCTACCTTTAACGCCAAGTCCACTAATTGGATGTCATCCAACACTTCATTAAGCCTTTTTCGGAGCGTTTTCATGTCGATACAGGTATGACCTTTACCAACCTCTTTTTGCAAGCTGGTTTCAACCGCCGCAACCAAACGGCGTTCATCCGCAGGTAAGACGAAAAACTTGTCCTTGGCAAGTTCGTCGGCTGCGTCGAATGACAAACCAAATGTCATCAGCCTGTATGGATCGCTCTTAATCGCATCCATGGTTTTTTTGCCATGGTACTTAAACAACCTTTGCTGCACATCAAACGGTATATCATGCTTTGACATCCAATTAGCAGACTTTAGGTTGGCATACTTCTCATACCCAGCGTAGAGGCAGTTAATGGCGTTTTCGGTCAGTTCTTCAGCTAGTTGCTTCCGGTTGTGCTCATTATCATCCTCCAGAAGCTCGTAAAGCCCATGCTGAAACCGAAACCATAATGTCCTAGCCTTTTTCTCTCCAATCCCCTTAAAATCCTTCTGAGCGGCAATGAAAGCAACAAAGGCTTCTGGTGTGGTGGGCATAGAGCATTCAAGAACGGCGTTGCTGTATGTATGCTCAAGAATGATGTAATCACCCACATCCACATTCTTGATGTCCTTAACGCCTGCCACTTTCCAATGCTGACCAACGAAAGGCTTCACGGGCAATTCATCGAAATAAACCCCGACGCTCACACGGTAGATGGCATCTTTGGCTTTGACGTTTTTGCTACCTTCATCCACATAGATAGGCATACCATTGAGGAAGCCATAACGACTACTGTTCCGGTAAATACTGGTGACTCGGAAAACCTCTGTTTCCAATGGGCGATTCGTTGGCTTTGTTTTCATCGTGGAATAAGTCCCATCTCCGCGACAACCTTCGCCATTTCTTCATACCTGCTAAGTTCTTCAACCTGAACCTGCAACTCGGCAACCTGCTGCTCAAGCTGCATTATCCTGACAGCATCCGCTGTACCTTGTTTTCCTGACGGATCATAAAGCTTTGAACCTGAGTTTTGTTTTTTTGCTTTTCCTGCTGCTGATAGCGGCGGCAGCACCCCTTTATCCCTTAAGCCATCCTCAAGGATCTCAAGTAGCTCTTTTAGGGCGGGATTCTGCCGCAATGCCGACGTAGTGCAATCACACAGCTTGGCAATCTCTTTCCTATTCAACTGACCGCGATAAGCCATTTGAATATAGAATTCATTACGTTGACCCAACATTACCGCTTTAAACGTATCTACTGTTTCCTTGGCTTTTGCCGCGCCATTAGTGCCTTTTTCAGTAGCCATTACGCGCCCCCTGTCTTACGTTTAATTTCAGTCAATGGCTTTTCTAGCATCTCAATCGCATCGTCCAGTGAATCCATACGCACTCCGTGCTTGTATGCATTGAACTGCCACAATATGAAACGCTGCTTGTAACGTTCAATGGTTTCCTTAGCTTGTTTTAGCTCTGCCTCTAAGCTCATCACTTGATTTTGCAAATACTCAATATTACTGTCCATTGGAGGAGTTTCAGGATTAGGGTTTTCACGCAAATACTCCTTTCGTTTCGTAAATGCTTCCTGAATTTCCTTATAACCAGACAGAGTTTGGCGAGTTACGCCATCAATCTGAAGTTGCACCATAATCTCTTCACATAAGAGAGGCCAAGTTAGCTTACCAGTCCATGTTTCAATTCGATGCAGGACTTCAGGCATGTTTTTACTTGTAATAACTACCTTAGGCATCGTTATAGCTCCATTAATTCAAATACATCATCTGCCATTCCTAGTTCATCCGGTAACTCAATTTCCGTGTTTAATCCCTTACTCATCAATACTTCCTTCACAGGAGAAGGGTCATACTCATCAGGAATTCGAACCGCAGTGCCATCAGGTGTATTTTCATCTTCTAAAATACGGATTTTGGTTCGGATATGGGCTAATCGCCACCCCTGACTACTTACCCAACGATCGGAACCAAACACCCCCATTTCATGATCTTTCATTGTTTTTTCTAACTGCTTCCCTACTTCCTTTTCCCTCTTTTTAAGTAGCAATAAAGAATTACTAAACCCTTTGATGCACACCATTTCCTTACAGGTTTCACAATCACCATTGCGTTGACATGGTGACATTGCATAATCGTGCTCGCAAACACCTAGCTCAGTGACAATGGCAGAACCTGCCAAGTTTTTACCAATATCCTCAAAGGTTACGGGAAGCCTACGCTTAATTTTTTCTAGCACATCAACATCTTCGGAGATCATCAAACCTGCAACTTGTTCGGCTTTTTCTTCTTCCGTCCGATGGTCGTATTTACGATTGTCACCCACTTTTGCACGTCCTGCCCAATTGGCTAAGGTCAACTCATCCATACCCCCACTTTCGGCCATAGTGCTTAACCAATGACGTGCTTTATGTGTGTTCAATTCAATAGGTTGTCCATTTTTCAGGTTAAACCCATGTTTAACCCAAAGGGTACGATCACCTTTAGACTCCTTCTGCACAAAGCGATCATTAACGTGATTGACAGTGGGAATACAGAACGAGAAACCCCGAGGATTAAATTCTGCATGAAATTCATTTTCACGGTGCAATAACAATGATTCTGAAGCCTTGACGTACTTATCTTTATCTATGTAAGGCCATTTCGGAAACTTCTTAATATATTTTTCATACTCATGCTTTCCCAGTACGTTGTAAGAAATGGAACCGTCATTATCCGTAAGTAGTTTTATCAACCACTTTGGCGTTGGAGCTGCATTCATAAAACTTTCGTAATTTGTTGATATTGCAGCATTAAACTGTTCGATAGAAAGTGGTTCAGAATCAGAAAAACCTTCTGGCGTGATACAACCAGCGTGTACCATAAACTTCTCAGGATGCTCCTCGGCAAACTTGGCAGCCTTACGGGCTGGGGCACTGATGCGCTTGAGGCGTTCAACCGCCTCCACCACAGTGTCTTGCATCACAGTTGGCACCCACTTAATACCCTCTTTCCCCTTTTTGGCTGGCACCCAGCGAATACCAAGTTTTTGGTCACCTGCACGATCTTCTTCCCACACCAAACAATCTACAGGCAATGTCGTTTGCTCTGAGCCTCGGGAGGGAGCTGTCATCAACAGTGCGTAAAGAGCAGTAAAGTATTCCGCTTCAACACCCAGTTGCGGTGCTTTACGGAAAACCTCAGCGACAAGCATCATCTCCTCGGTGGTTGGCAGCTTTTCCGAGCGATGCTCCTGACCTTTATCATCAAGCGCAATTGTTAGATCTTTAACCTTACTATATGGGTTAGACCACTCTGGCAAACTCGGTGTGATAAGTTGACTCCGACAAAAATTAAGCATCAACTCCATTTGATAGCCTACTTTGTTTCTTGCTTCTGCATCAGAGAGTTGACGATGAAAAACCTCATCCATCCGCTCTAACACAGTGCCATCAAGTAACAAAATATCAGCTTTACCCGTAGCCAGAACCAATGCCTCTTCAAGAATACGGATAGCTTCCATGTGACGTTGCAAATTAGCTATAGGTTTGTCCGTGTACAAGTTCTTTATATATGCTTTAGCAAAATCCAAAAATGGAGCAGCAAGAGGCTCGTAGTGGTATGAATTTGATGGCTTTAGGTTAGTAGAGAAGCGTACTACAACCTTCCTATTACCCTTAAAGGTCACCCATTTGTTTTCCTGCCAGTTATCATTACCAAACGCAGTCAAATGGGTACGACAACTAACAATGAACTCGTTGAGGTTTTGCTTCCCTGTGAGTTCATCTTTTGGCATAAACCGAATAATGTTACCTATCATAAACTAGCCTCTTTAGATTCTTTCATCTCCGCACATGCTTGCACCACCCATTCCACAGCAAGAATTAGCGTATCCTTGGTCGAGGCATATTGTTCGCTTTTAGTCGCTTTCAACCGCGCCTCTTTCTCTGCGTAGAGGCCATCTAGAAACTTCTCATGTGGAGCATCAAGAAGGGGACGAAATTTTTCGCAAAGGTAACAGGATTCATAGCCTTTCACACAGAAATCATTAGTGCCACAAGCACCAACAACTTCATTATCTGTGTTTGGAATGCATGCTGATGGATCATTACCACGTTCTCCATCAGAAACCGTCTCTATTATCTCTCCCTTGAAAGCCTTAGCAAAAGGAGCCAATTGTTTACCAATAGCCTTGTCGATATAAGTCACTGTGTCAGCGGCATTTTCTACATACACCTTGACATTTTGGGTATCTGATTGGTCGAGTGCTTCAGCAATGATATATTCACTTACTCCTTTGCGACCTAAGTTAGTGCCTCGGGTTCGGCGGAAGCGTCGTGCAGAAAGTTGTATAATATCACCAGTGCGCTCACTGATGGCTTCGTTTAAAAGGCGAACCCTTCGCATGAAATCGTCGCGCATCTGGGCTGTAGATATATGCATAACATCCGTAGATAGAAGCCCGTCTAACGCCCCAATATCCGTATTTTCATTGAGTACTTGTCTGAGAATATCTTCAGTCGTCGACCAATCAATGAACAATGGCGTTAATTCCTTTTGCCTTTCTGTTAACTCTCCTCCATACAACTTGCTTAATTTGTCTTGCTCTTGTTCAATCAAATTAAGAAGGGTTAAGTAAAGTTCTTCCGTGATAGCGAGCTTCTTAAACGCTCCCCGAAAGCCAATACCTCGCTGCTTAGACCGAGGAATGTTTAGGTAGTAATTAACAGCTTTTGTTTCTGAATCGCGCTCTTTTAAAAGATCTACCGCCTTCAACTGGCGTAATTGAACTGATCGTCTTGCAGTGGCTTGAAGAAGCGATAGGTAGCTATAGCAAGGTAAAGAGATTCTGTCTTTAGAAAACAACCGAATCAGCTCATTTGCGACTGCTACTTGCTCATTTTGAGTCAATGCGCCTGTATACGGGCATCGATTGGCAATAGCTACCCCTTTTTTGTTGCCAGCTAATCTCATTCCCTCCAACACCCGTACCACTTGGCTGCTGATACCACTGTAGCCATAGTCGTACCAGCTAATTAAAAAGCCACGAAGCGACCCTAAATACCATTCGTGCTCATCGTCAAGCATGGCTCGCCAGTTACGGACAACATGCTCATCTATGGACTTGCACCCTGTGTCACGTACCATGCGCTGAAATCGTAGATACATGTTTAATGTGTGACTAGCGGAAAGCTCTTCCGCATACCGTGCCAGTGACTTCCTAAACCCCTCATGGACTTCCGGTTCTAGTGATAACACTTCGCGCTGAAAACTAATTGTCACGTCTTTGTTCAAGACCCACGTGTCGGAATCAATATCAAAGCTATATCTATCCCGAGAGGTTTTTAGGGGGGATTTCAGACTAGGTAAAGCTGTTTTAGCTGTACCCTCCAACGCAAGGTTACTCATCATTATCTCCGTTCTTTTCTAATTCTTTTTTGGCTTCGTCAGCCTTCCTTTGTAGCTCTTCTTGTTCCATAAGAGATACTTCATTGGCTTTTCTAGTGACATGGCGCTGATTGTAAACATTCCCCGATTTTTCACTGGAGTGCCCCATCTGATGCTTGCGCATTTTAGCCTCCTTGCCACTATCTATGTGTTCATGCCCCTTCACACCCAATGCGGCCAATTCGTTGTTTTTATCGATTTTTTCTGAGAACCCCTCATTCCAGTTGTGCCTAAAGTAATGTGGATGAATAACTTCAAACCTTGCATCGACAGCCTTCATCGTTGGTACGATGGTGTTGTCAAACGTAGACTCAGAGACTGGCTGCCCCTGTGTTGAGCATTTGCGATGTGTAACAAAAAGGTAGGGATGCTTATTGGCATTGGGGGTTTTGGCGCGGCACTCAGTAATGTAGCGACTAAGCAGTTCGGCTGTCTCATTACTGATCCGCAGCATCCTTTCTTTTGTCTTGGCTACAGGCTGCTTAGTGCGTGAGTCATGCTTGTCATCATGTGTCCGCCTAACCCAAATAGACTTTTTGTCACCATGCAGTGTCATGTCTGTCAACATTAGAGAAAGCATTTCACCACGTCGAATACCATGCTTTTTCATCAAGTGAAACATTAAGTGGTTACGAAGGCGGACATCTTCATGTTTGAAAGGGTTCTTAGGATTATCATAGTGTGCTACTGCCATGAACTCTTTAACTAAATCATCAGGAATAGTCTTACTGTTTTCTTTGTCTAGGACATTTTTGCCCTTTCCTTTAGGACGAGCTGCCTTAAATTGCTTCTCCATTTCATTAATAGAGCGGTTGAGCTTTTTGTTGGCTGTGCGGCTGACAGCTAACTTGGCAAGGAAGATTAAATATTCGATAACAGATGTCATGCGGTTATAGTGATGGTCACGACCAACAGAAGGCATTACATCAATTAATTTAGGTACGTCAGTCATACTGACGACTTTATTTCTACCTTTATTAACTTTTCTTTTAACACCTTTTAAGTGTTGAATATCCAAAGCGAGATAAGATTTAATACTCTCGATATCTTTCTCGCCAAGAAACTTACCCTTTTGAAACTCGGCATACAGGTCTCGCTGCTCTTTTTCCTGCCAACCTAAAAACCACTTCACATGATAAATCTTATTTGAAATGGTGTTTTCCGCTTTGCCGACCGATCGTAACTTGGAAGTCACCCACAGTGTCACATGAAAGTGGGGCATCGCATCCTCACCCATCAAAATCGGATAACGTTCCCCATTTTCAAAAACCAGTGTTTCAATACTATACGTAGCCATGACACCTTTATTTTTACACTTTTCATATACGTAAAAACCATATAAGCATATAATTACTATTTTTAAAAGTGTAAAAATAAAAAAACCCAGCATTTCTGCTGGGTTATAGTATCTTGCGCTGTAACTTTACCGCTTTTCTTTACGATTTTAATTTATACGTAATCTAGAACGGGATATCGTCGTCAAAATCCATTGGTGGCTCATTGTACTGCTGCTGTGATTGCTGCGGAGCCTGTTGTTGTGGTTGCTGTTGCTGAGGCGCATTGTACTGCTGCTGAGCTGGCTGTTGAGGCTGACCCCATCCACCTTGTTGCTGCTGTTGACCGCCCATTGGTGCGCCGCCACCTTGAGCACGACCGCCAAGCATTTGCATCACACCATTGAAGCCTTGAACAACGACTTCAGTTGAGTAGCGATCTTGGCCACTTTGATCTTGCCATTTGCGAGTTTGCAGTTGCCCTTCAATGTAAACTTGAGAGCCTTTACGCAAGTACTCACCTGCTACTTCCGCAAGTTTGCCGAACAACACAACACGGTGCCATTCCGTTTTTTCGCGCTGTTCGCCAGTCGCTTTATCACGCCATGAATCAGAAGTCGCAATAGTAATGTTTGCTACTGCACCGCCATTCGGCATGTAACGAATTTCAGGGTCGTTACCTAGATTCCCCACCAAAATAACTTTGTTAATTCCACGGCTGGCCATGATGTGCTCCGTTTCACTCTGGATATATAAAATTTTAGCGCATTAGAATAGCACGCTTTAATGTTTTGATTAAAGTCTAATACCATTGTGATCTATTGAGTCATGCTCTAGAACCCAAATCGTATTTCAACTTACGTGTGTAGCATTTTTGATTCGCGTTGCAGACATCGTTTCGTGAAGCTTTGAATTCGAACGCATTTATTCAGTAAAGCGATGGTTATGGCCTCTCTTTAATGCCAGTTTATGGCTTCTATTGAACCCAGGGAGATTGGAACACGTGAGAAAGTCGGCTTACGCAAGAAAGCTATTTCTGATCAGTATGGAAGATAATGCGCAAAAAAAAGTGGCGGCACTCGAAAAGTACATTGATATGAGCATCCCGGTGATTTCAACCGAAGCACTCATGGAAGCCAAGCCACAACACCGTAATAAAATTCTACTGATAGACTTCAGTGAACATAAATCACTTGTTCAATCGATCAAAAACTTGCCTCTTGTATGGAAAAACTTTGAAACCGTTGTCTTCAACGTGCCTAAAAGACTAACCACGGATGAACTTCTTTCATTTGGTCAATTAAAAGGTGTGTTTTATTCTGAAGATACGCTAGAGCAAATTGGAGAAGGGTTAAAAGGCATTGTTAACGGTCAAAACTGGCTGCCGCGTAATGTAACCAGTCAACTTTTACACTATTACCGCAATGTCATTAATACTCATACTGCACCAGCTACGGTAGACCTAACCATTCGTGAGCTACAAGTACTGCGTTGCCTACAAGCTGGCGCCTCGAACAGTCAGATGGCCGAAGAGTTATTCGTCAGTGAATTCACCATCAAATCGCACTTGTATCAGATATTCAAAAAGCTATCCGTAAAGAACCGAGTACAGGCAATCGCCTGGGCAGACCAAAACTTAATGTCGTGATGCAATGTGAGCGGCTCTGATAACTGAAATGACGAGTCGCTCATCTTTTTTCCGCACCGAGTCTCACATTTTTTCCTACTTTATTCATGATTCATTGATACCTCTCGTGTTAAAGTTATGCGCAGATTCTTGATAAAAACGAGATAGGATATTCCCCCAATGATAAAAAAATGTCTGTTCCCTGCTGCAGGCTATGGCACACGCTTCCTACCGGCAACGAAATCTATGCCAAAAGAGATGATGCCAGTCGTGAACAAACCGCTTATTGAATACGGTGTCGAAGAAGCAATCCAAGCTGGTATGAACGGCATGTGTATTGTGACAGGTCGTGGCAAGCACTCGATCATGGACCACTTTGATAAGAACTACGAACTGGAACATCAGATTAGCGGTACCAACAAAGAAGAGCTGTTGGTAGATATCCGTGAAATCATTGAATCTGCAAACTTCACTTATATACGTCAACGCGAAATGAAAGGCTTGGGCCACGCGATTCTAACTGGACGAGAATTGGTAGGCGATGAGCCATTTGCTGTTGTTCTTGCTGATGACCTTTGTGTCAACGAGCAAGAGGGCGTACTGGCTCAGATGGTGGCACTATTTAAGCAGTTCCGCTGTTCTATCGTTGCAGTGCAAGAAGTACCAGCCGAAGAAACACACAAATACGGCGTTATCTCTGGTGAAATGATCAAAGACGACATCTACCGCGTAGACGACATGGTAGAAAAACCAGAGAAAGGCACGGCACCTAGCAACCTTGCTATCATTGGCCGCTACATCCTGACTCCCGATATTTTTGAACTGATTGAAAACACTGAACCAGGTAAAGGTGGTGAAATTCAAATCACTGACGCGCTGCTAAAACAAGCAAAAGCGGGCTGTGTATTGGCTTACAAATTCAAGGGCAAACGCTTTGACTGTGGTAGCGTTGAAGGTTACATCGAAGCAACTAACTATTGTTTTGAAAACCTGTATCTAAAAGATGAAAAAACCTCTGAGCTAGGTAAGCACGCAACACAAAAAGCTGTATAAAGCATCGTCGTAGTACGAAATTACTGTATCGAAAGCCCAGCACAACGCTGGGCTTTTTACTTTACTGTTTTTTTATCCAGTAATTTTCTTTGCACATTTCTCACACTATGTAATACTTGCCCCACTTGGTTATACATAGAGCAAAAACGATGGATAAAATAGAAGTTCGCGGTGCCCGAACCCATAACCTTAAAGACATTAATCTTACAATCCCTCGCGATAAACTGATTGTCATTACTGGACTAAGTGGCTCCGGTAAATCCTCTCTCGCTTTCGATACATTGTATGCAGAAGGCCAACGACGCTACGTAGAGTCTCTCTCTGCCTACGCTCGTCAGTTTTTGTCTCTGATGGAAAAACCCGATGTCGACCACATTGAAGGGTTATCACCTGCGATTTCTATTGAACAGAAATCTACCTCTCATAACCCGCGTTCAACCGTCGGTACAATTACCGAAGTCTACGACTACTTACGTCTATTGTATGCTCGTGTGGGCGAACCCCGCTGTCCAACGCACCATGCCCCTCTTGCTGCGCAAACCATCAGCCAAATGGTGGACAAAGTCCTAGAGATGCCGGAAGGCAGCAAAATGATGTTATTGGCGCCTATTGTCAAAGAACGTAAAGGTGAGCATGTTAAAACGCTTGAGAACTTAGCGGCTCAAGGCTTTATTCGTGCGCGTATTGATGGAGAAACTTGCGATCTTTCCGATCCTCCAACCCTTGAGCTACATAAAAAGCACACCATTGAAGTCGTGGTAGACCGCTTTAAAGTTCGTCCAGACTTACAACAGCGCTTGGCCGAATCTTTCGAGACAACACTCGAATTATCAGGCGGAATTGCGGTTGTCGCGCCAATGGATGGCGACGGTGAAGAGATTATTTTCTCCGCCAACTTCGCTTGTCCACAATGTGGTTACAGCATGCAAGAGTTAGAGCCGCGACTTTTCTCATTCAACAATCCTGCTGGTGCATGTGGCACTTGTGATGGCTTGGGTGTTCAACAATACTTCGATCCAAGCCGAGTCATTCAAGATGATTCATTAAGCTTGGCACAAGGTGCGATTCGCGGTTGGGATCAAAAGAACTACTACTACTTCCAAATGCTCACCTCATTAGCCGATCATTATGGTTTTGACCTCCATGCCCCTTTTAATTCTCTGCCAAAGAAAACGCAAGATGTCATTCTAAAGGGCTCAGGTCGTACTGAGATTGAGTTTAAATACATCAACGATCGTGGCGATATTCGCGTAAAACGCCATCCATTCGAAGGTATTCTGAATACCCTAGAACGTCGCTATCGTGATACAGAATCCAACTCTGTCCGTGAAGAGCTTGCAAAATACATCTCCACTAAATCTTGTTCAAGCTGTGGCGGTACTCGTCTACGCCTCGAAGCACGTAACGTGTTTATTGCTGATACGACACTACCTGAGATTGTTGAACTCAGCATTGCTGATGCATTGGAGTTCTTCCATTCCTTGAAACTGGAAGGTCAACGAGCCCAAATCGCTGAAAAAGTGATGAAGGAAATCAACGACCGCCTGCAATTCTTAGTTAACGTCGGTTTGAACTACCTAAACTTATCACGCAGTGCTGAAACCTTATCAGGCGGTGAAGCTCAACGTATTCGTTTAGCAAGCCAAATTGGTGCAGGTCTTGTTGGTGTCATGTACGTCTTAGATGAACCGTCGATTGGCCTCCACCAGCGTGATAACGAACGACTCCTAAAAACACTGACTCATTTGCGCGATTTAGGTAATACCGTACTTGTGGTAGAACACGATGAAGATGCGATTCGCTGTGCAGATCATGTCATAGATATTGGTCCTGGTGCTGGCGTACATGGTGGTAATGTTGTTGCGGAAGGCACCATGGAAGAGATAGTCGCGAATCCGAATTCTCTGACAGGTCAGTACTTAAGTGGTGTTAAAGAAATCACAGTACCGAAAGATCGCACGCCGCGAGATCCGAAAAAAACGGTTGAGCTATTAGGCGCAACAGGTAATAACCTTAAAAACGTTAACCTTTCAATTCCTGTTGGGTTATTCAGCTGTATTACAGGGGTATCTGGCTCAGGTAAATCAACGCTGATTAATGATACTTTCTTTAAAATTGCGCATACCCAACTTAACGGAGCGACAACGGCTCAGCCTTCACCTTATAAATCGATTAAAGGTCTAGAGCACTTCGATAAAGTCATCGATATCGATCAAAGCCCAATTGGCCGTACACCTCGCTCTAACCCTGCAACCTATACGGGGATCTTTACACCAATCCGTGAACTGTTTGCAGGCACACAGGAGTCGCGTTCTCGCGGTTACAAGCCGGGCCGTTTTAGTTTTAACGTACGCGGTGGTCGTTGTGAGGCCTGTCAGGGTGACGGTGTTATCAAAGTAGAAATGCATTTCCTACCAGATGTTTATGTGCCATGTGATGTGTGTAAAGGTAAACGCTACAACCGTGAAACGCTCGAAGTACGTTACAAAGGTAAAACTATTGATGAAGTACTAGAAATGACGGTCGAAGATGCACGCACCTTCTTCGATCCAGTTCCTGCCATCGCTCGCAAACTACAAACACTGATGGATGTGGGTTTGTCGTACATACGATTGGGTCAAGCGGCAACAACACTCTCCGGTGGTGAAGCACAGCGTGTGAAACTGGCGCGAGAGCTATCCAAACGTGATACAGGAAAAACCTTGTACATTTTGGATGAACCAACAACCGGCTTGCACTTCCATGATATCCAGCAGTTGCTCACTGTACTGCACAGACTTCGCGACCACGGAAATACTGTCGTGGTGATCGAGCATAACCTGGACGTCATTAAGACTGCGGACTGGATTATCGATCTTGGTCCTGAAGGGGGTCAGGGTGGCGGCGAGATAATCGCTCAAGGCACTCCGGAAGATGTGTCGCAAATCGAGGGTTCGCACACAGCTCACTTCCTCAAGCCTATGTTGAAGTAGAAAAAACAGGTAAAGTATCGAGACCAGCAAGTGCTGGTCTTTTTTCATTCAAAACAACGCAATAACTATGGCTACTATACATGTAAGTGGAACAAAGCTTTCTCCCGAAAAAGTACAGGTTCCCCTCAATCGCAAGTTTCTCATTGCCTTGGCAACACTATTTGTGTTGGCAATGCACTTTTTCATGCCCAACCCCGGCGGTTCGGGGCTTTCGCTTTCGTTCAATGCGACAACTTGGATTGCTTTTAGCTTTGCATTAGGCATTGGGTGTTACCAACTTGCGAATAATCGAGTACTACGTTACTCAAAATTAACCATCGGCTTGTTCATTAGTGCTCTTATCATGACGGTGCCCATTCTGTACCCAAATGCGAATAGCAGTTTGGCAGCCAATAAGCTCATTGGCCTGTGGTGTGGTGTCCTGTTCTTTATTGTCTTACAACAATTTCATTTCAGTAATAAACATCGCCAACGCCTATTATGGTTCATTGTCCTTGCGGTTGTTATCGAAGCCATTTTTGGTTTGACACAATATCTGTATCTCAAACCAAGCAATCCGTTTGGTTACGACACGGTGGCCAATCGTCCTTATGGTATTTTCCAACAGCCCAATGTAATGGCCAGCTTTCTTGCGACAGGGTTGGTGATTGCCAGCTATTTACTTGCACGTCAGCCCTACAAATACGATCGTAAGTTAAGCGATGTTTACCTTCTCTATGCCGTACCAGTTTTAACTTTACCACTAATTGTGGCGTTGGCTTCACGCACTGGTTGGTTAGCCTCGGTCATCGCCGTGTTGTTGGTCATTCCATACATGTACCGCTTTGCAACCAAAGGGCGCTTTATCCGCTGGGTTGTGTCACTTGTAAGTGGGCTCTTACTCTCAGTCGTTGTCATGCATCTTGCCTTTCCTGATGGAGGTGGGTTAGCCGCAGAAAAAGTAAATATGGAGTCTCCTCGAGCGTATACTTTTCCGCAAACATTAGACATGGTGATTGAAAAGCCTTTTACTGGTTATGGATATGGTAAGTTTGAATCTGAGTACATGCTGTATACGGCTCGTCAACATGCCCTAAATGAGAATTACCCAGCTGGTTTGCCAGCCATGGATCATCCGCATAACGAGCTGCTTTACTGGGGAGTAGAAGGTGGCTTGCTGCCAATACTCGGCATCTTCTTAGCGATGGCACTGGTACTGTATCGAATCTATCAAGCCAAACGCGGAACTCGTCTTGCGTTGCTGGCCTTGTTTATACCTATCGTATTGCACTCACAACTGGAATACCCTTTCTACCACTCTCTCGTGCATTGGTTGATCTTCGTTATCCTACTGTACTGGGTCGATCAGCGCGTCTCTCGTTATCGACAAGTCGGCTTTAGTAATGTAACCAAAAGCTTGCTGCGTGTTTTTAGTTTGGTACTTCCCGTTGCGTTTACGTTTTACATGGTAAGCGCATTACATACGAATTATGTATTGACGAAGTTTGAGACTACTAGACCAACTAACCCTGATATTCTGAATCAAGTCAGTAACCCTGTAGTTTGGAAAGACAGGTTTGATTGGGATGTCTATAGCACGTTTTTAAACCTTGGGCTGTACCAACAAGACGCAACCTTGATTCAGCCTTATATCGATTGGTCGCTAAAAATCATCAAAGATAAGCCTCGCCCTGCATTTTATAATAATTTGATTTTGGCCTACCAAGGCTTAGATGACTCAAGTAAAGCGGAGCAAATTAGAGCTGAAGCGCAGTTTTTGTTCCCGAAGATTGATTTCAGTGACGTCAATTACCAGCCACCTTCTCAAGCAATATCTGCCTCACCAGCCCCCACTTCAGGAGCTGAGTAATAAATACCAAAAAGCGAAGGGATGACCTTCGCTTTTCTTTATCTCATTGCTGTATGATTTTATTCAGTGAGTGACTCTTCTAACGCTTTTAAGCACAGCGCAACGTTTTCAGATCGAGCGCCGTAACCCATTAAGCCAATACGCCACGCTTTACCAGCTAATGCCCCAAGGCCTGCACCAATTTCTAGGTTATAGGTTTCTAGCAAGTGAGCACGAACTTTTGCTTCATCAACTCCTTCAGGCACGTAAATCGCATTTAATTGTGGCAACCGATGGGCTTCGTCCACAACAAATTCAAAGCCTAACTTTTGTAAGCCATTTTTGAGTTTTTCATGCATCAGTTGGTGACGAGCCCAAGCGTTTTCTAATCCTTCATTTTTCAGTATCAATAAAGCTTCATGAAGCGCATACAAGCTATTAACTGGCGCCGTATGATGGTAACTACGCTTGCCTTCTCCACTCCAATACCCCAAAACTAAACTCTGATCGAGGAACCAACTCTGTACTGGTGTTGTTCTTGCTTGAATCTTTTCAATCGCGGCAGGAGAAAACGTCACTGGTGAGAGCCCAGGTACACATGACAAACATTTTTGACTACCAGAGTAAACCGCATCCAGTTGCCATTCATCCACTTTTAACGGCACACCACCAAGCGATGTCACCGCATCAACAATAGATAATGCATTATGCTGTTTCGCCAGCTTACCCAATGCTTGAGCATCACTGACTGCACCAGTTGAGGTTTCCGCATGCACAAAAGCAAGAATTTTTGTATCTGGGTGCTGTTCGAGTGCTTGCTCGACTTTATCAATGGAAACAGGCGTCCCCCATTCATCATCGACGATAACAACTTCGCCACCAGCACGGACGACATTTTCGCGCATGCGTTCACCAAATACACCGTTACGGCAGACGATCACTTTGTCGCCTTTCTCGATCAAGTTTACAAAGCAGGTTTCCATCCCTGCGCTACCAGGCGCTGAAACCGCAATAGTGAACTCATTGTCAGTTTGAAAGGCATACTTCAATAGCTGCTTGAGCTCATCCATCATACCGATAAACAGAGGATCAAGGTGACCTACCGTAGGACGGCTTAGTGCTTGTAACACTTGAGGATAAATATCAGAAGGACCAGGTCCCATTAAAATACGGTGAGGCGGAATAAAGCTTTGGATCGACATGTCAGCTCCTTGATTATCTTTTATCCTGAGCATTCTAAAAGTTCTATTCAATAACATGGCTCAGGTGTAGGGTTCTTCACCCTAATAGATTTTTCCTCTATCAGCAATTAGCCGTAAGTATGGAGGTCAAACCAGTGTCACAAAATCGTTAATAAAAAACACCATAAAGGTTGAAATATTGATTGACATTAAGGCCTCAAAACCGTTCAATGTTTGAGCTTTATGTAGAAGAGGAGCGCTACCCAGGTAGATGATTTGTGGAACCGCAATTCCAACACCAATCATTGAGGGGGAGTAGTGCCGAGGTAAGTCAAAGTTGCAGGATTTGACTTGTCGGTTGAATTGGGCTGAATCCCATCAACTGTCATCAGCGCAGTCTGATGAAGGGCTTCTGAGGGTAAATTTTTCAAATAGCATTCTAAATACCTCTCTTTTTGCTCTGTTCCTTTTCTCACTAAACATTGGATGTACAATTTTTTAGGAAGTCGTGGGAGAACGCAGTGAGCGCATTTAACGTAGCTAAATTCGGTGGAACCAGTGTTGCCAACTTTGAGGCAATGAGTCGTTGCGCCACCATTATCGAAAACAATCCAAATACTCGCCTGGTCGTGAGCAGCGCTTGCTCTGGCGTCACCAACCTATTGGTAGAACTCGCCAACGGTGTTCAGGATCAAACGCACCGTACTGAGCTGCTGCAAAATCTGGCCAACATTCATGACGCCATTTTAACTCAGCTCGAAGACAGCACGAAAACTGCTGCCGAGGTGTATGGCATATTAGATACCGTAACCAGCCTGGCCGAGGCTGCATCTATCCAAGCTAGTGCGAAGTTAACCGATCATTTAGTCGCATGTGGCGAACTCATGTCGACGCATATTCTAACTCAGTTAATGTGTGAGCGAGGCATTCAAGCTGTGCGCTTTGATATCCGCGATGTGCTGCGTACTGATGACAACTTTGGTCGCGCAGAGCCAAACATTGAAGCAATTTCGACGCTTGCGCAAGATAAACTCGTACCACTTTGCCAACAATCCGTTGTTGTTACTCAAGGCTTCATAGGATCTGACGAAGCCGGTAATACAACAACACTAGGTCGAGGAGGCAGCGATTACAGCGCCGCCTTAATTGCTGAGAGCGTCAAAGCGGCAGGGTTAGAAATCTGGACTGATGTTCCGGGCATCTACACAACAGACCCGCGAATTGCGCCAAAAGCCTCACCAATTCCTGAGATCAGCTTTAGTGAAGCTTCAGAAATGGCTAACTTTGGCGCTAAAATCCTTCACCCTTCTACGCTAGTACCTGCATTGCGCCACGACATTCCGGTATTTGTGGGGTCATCGAAAGAGCCTGAAAAAGGGGGAACTTGGATTCGCCACCAAGTCGAAAGCTCACCGTTATTCCGTGCGCTAGCTTTGCGTTGTAACCAAACCATGGTAACGCTACGCAGCGCCAATATGTTCCACGCATACGGTTTCTTAGCAAAGGTCTTTGAGATCCTTGCAAAGCATAAGATCTCTGTCGATTTGATCACGACATCTGAAATCAGTGTATCGTTAACACTTGATCAAACTGATACATCTGGCGGAGCACCACAGCTGCCGCAAGCTGCACGAGAAGAGTTAGAAGAGTTATGTAAGGTAGAAGTTGAACATGACCTATGCCTCGTTGCTCTCATTGGTAACAACATGAGTGAGAGTAAAGGCTACGCGAAACAGGTTTTTGGCACGCTAGAAGATTTTAACCTACGCATGATTTGTTATGGCGCTAGCCCTCACAACTTATGCTTCTTGCTCCATGAATCGGTATCGAAACAAGCCATACAAAAACTCCACACGGAGTTGTTTGAGAAGTAAGTTCAACTCAATAAAACAAAGGGCTGCGTATCTGCAGCCCTTTGTTGTTTCATTAGTTGTTATATTTGGACGAGGTAAACATCAATTTAACCATTAATGTTTGGCCCTAACCATTTTTCAGCCTCGATCCTATCCCACCCCTTACGATCGGCGTAACTCTCTAGCTGATCTTCTTGGATCTGTGCGATCGCAAAGTAACGTGAGTCAGGATGAGAGAAGTACCAACCAGATACTGACGCACCCGGATACATTGCATAGCTGGAGGTTAGAGTCATGCCAATATTCTCTTCCACATTAAGTAGCTCCCAAAGCGGTCCTTTTTCAGTATGCTCAGGGCACGCTGGATAACCTGGTGCAGGGCGAATACCTTGGTATTTTTCACGAATGAGATCATCGTTAGATAAATCTTCATCCGCAGCATAACCCCAAATTTCTTTACGGACACGCTCATGCAAATACTCAGCAAACGCTTCGGCTAGGCGATCCGCCACCGCTTGAATCATAATTGCGTTGTAATCATCTCCCTGTGCTTTGTATTCATCAGCAAGCTCTCGTTCACCAATACCACCAGTGACAGCAAATGCCCCTATCCAATCATGTTTACCCGACTCTTTAGGTGCGATGTAGTCGGATAAACAATAGTTGAATCCTTTTGGTTTCTCGGTCTGTTGTCGCAAGTTACGTAATACTTTCACAACGTCGGTACGAGTTTCATCAGCATAAACTTCAATGTCGTCCCCCACGCTCGCAGCAGGGAATAAGCCACACATTCCACGCGCTTTTAACAGGCCTTCTCGCTCAACTCGATCAAGTAACTCGTTGGCATCTTCGAATAAACGTTTTGCTTCTTCACCAACTTCTTCATGTTGGAAAATTGTTGGATACTTACCCACAAGTGACCAAGTCATAAAGAATGGTGTCCAATCGATGTATTGACGTAATATAGCCACATCAAAATCATCGAAGATATGAATGCCAGGCTTAACAGGCACTGGAGGAGTATAAGCTTCCCAATCGATCGCAACTTTATTCGCTCGAGCCGCTTCTAATGTCACTGGTTTGGTTCTCGGTTTCTTTCGATTATGTTGATCACGTACTCGTTCGTAATCAGCTTGAAGTTTTTCAACAAATTCAGGGCGACGTTCATCTGACAGAAGAGAAGTACATACGCCCACTGCACGTGAGGCGTTGTTCACGTAAACCACTGGATGCTTGTAATTTTGCTCAATCTTAACTGCTGTATGGGCTTTTGACGTTGTTGCGCCACCGATGAGAAGAGGTAAGTTAAAGTCGAGACGCTCCATCTCTTTTGCAACATGCACCATTTCGTCTAATGAAGGCGTGATCAACCCTGATAAACCAATAATATCGACGTTTTCTTCTTGCGCTACTTTTAAGATCTTTTCGCAAGGAACCATGACACCAAGATCGATAATTTCGTAGTTATTGCACTGCAATACAACGCCAACGATATTTTTCCCGATATCATGTACATCACCTTTGACCGTCGCTAGCAAAATCTTACCGTTTGTTTGACCCACCTGCTTTTCTGCATTGATGTAGGGCTCCAGATGCGCGACTGCTTGCTTCATCACTCGTGCAGATTTTACGACCTGAGGAAGGAACATTTTACCTTCACCAAACAAGTCTCCGACGACGTTCATCCCATCCATTAGTGGGCCTTCAATCACCTCTAATGGCTTTGAAGCGTTGACACGAGCCTCTTCGGTATCATCAACGATGAACTCAGTTATTCCTTTCACTAACGCGTGCTCTAAGCGCTTTTCAACAGGCCAAGTTCTCCACTCAAGTGCAGAGGCATCCTCCTCTTTACCTACCCCTTTGCCTGCATATTCCGCCGCGATATCTAACAATCTCTCAGTGGCGTCATCACGACGGTTAAGAACGACATCTTCCACAGCCTCACGCAATTTTTCAGGCACGTTATCGTAGATTTCTAACTGACCCGCATTCACAATCCCCATATCCATACCATTTTTAAAACAGTGGTAGAGGAACACCGCGTGAATCGCTTCACGTACATAGTTATTGCCACGGAAAGAGAATGAGACGTTAGAAACACCACCCGAGATCATCGCATGTGGTAAATCACGTTTGATATCGCCAACGGCTTCAATGAAATCCACCGCGTAGTTATTATGCTCCTCGATCCCCGTAGCAATGGCAAAAATGTTTGGGTCAAAAATGATGTCTTCTGGTGGAAAGCCCACTTCATCAACAAGAATTCGGTAAGCGTTGGTACAAATTTCTACTTTGCGCTCACGTGTATCTGCTTGCCCAATCTCATCAAACGCCATCACAATCACAGCCGCACCGTAACGGCGGATCAACTTAGCTTGTTCAACGAATTTCTCTTTGCCTTCTTTGAGAGAGATCGAGTTAACAATGCCTTTGCCTTGGATGCACTTAAGACCGGCTTCAATAACCTCCCACTTGGAAGAGTCAACCATGATTGGTACTTTTGAGATTTCAGGTTCTGACGCACAAAGGTTTAAAAAGCGAACCATACAAGCTTGTGCATCCAACATGCCTTCATCCATGTTGATATCGATAATTTGAGCGCCATTTTCAACTTGTTGACGAGCCACATCGAGCGCTTCATCGTACAGCTCTTCTTTAATTAAGCGCTTAAAACGCGCAGAACCGGTTACATTCGTACGCTCACCGACATTGATAAATAAAGAGTCTTTATCAATAGCGAGTGGCTCTAGGCCAGACAAGCGACAAGCAACGGGAAGTTCAGGTAATTGACGAGGGGCGATATTTTCAACCGCGAGTGCCATTTGGCGAATGTGCTCAGGAGTTGTACCACAACACCCACCAATCAAGTTTAAAAAGCCACTTTGAGCCCACTCTTTAACATGCTTAGCCATATCTTCTGGCGACAAATCGTATTCGCCGAATGCATTCGGAAGCCCAGCATTTGGGTGAGCGGAAACAAAAGATTCTGATATACGAGAGAGCTCTTCAACATAAGGACGCAGCTCATCTGGACCAAGTGCACAGTTCAAACCAAACGAAATCGGTTTAACATGACGTAATGAGTTGTAAAACGCTTCTGTGGTTTGACCGGATAATGTCCGACCGGAAGCATCAGTAATAGTCCCCGAGATCATCACAGGTAACTCAATCCCCATCTCTTCAAACACACTTTCAACAGCAAATGAACAAGCCTTAGCGTTAAGCGTATCGAAGATGGTCTCGATAAGAATAAGGTCAGAACCACCTTTAATTAGAGCACGAGTCGATTCAGAGTAAGCCTCAACTAACTCGTCGAAAGAAACATTTCGATATCCGGGGTCATTTACATCAGGAGAAATAGAACAAGTTCGGTTTGTCGGCCCTAAAACCCCTGCGACATAACGCGGTTTATCGGGTGTTTTTGCGGTCCATTCGTCTGCAACTTCACGTGCAAGCTTGGCAGCTGCAAAGTTAATTTCTTCACTTAGGCTTTCCATCTCGTAGTCAGCCATCGCAATGGTTGTTGCGTTAAACGTGTTGGTCTCAAGAATATCTGCACCCGCTTCTAAATATGCAGCGTGAATTTCCTTGATAAGTTGAGGCTGACTTAGAACCAACAGGTCGTTGTTACCTTTTAGATCACAATGCCAATCCGCAAAGCGCGTTCCTCGATAGTCTTGCTCTTCAAGTTTGTACCCTTGAATCATGGTTCCCATACCACCATCAATCAAAAGAATACGTTGCTTCAATTGAGCTTCAATCTGTTGTCTTACGTTACTTCCCACAGTACAGCCTCATTCCTTTAGTTATCTTTCCATCCTATCACACAAACTTCAGGAGTCTAGACGTCTAAACGTAGAATTAATGATTATTTTATATCCTTCTTAACTTGCAAAATAATCACGAAAAAATGTTTGCTATTTAAGCAGCATCAGCCGAGAATTCCATTCATAAAATGTTACAAATAGAGAGCTCTATGTCGGTCTATCATACTTTATGTTTTCTATCCGCAGCTGCGATGCTAATTGCTTTTGTAAACAGCAAGATAGGAAAGATGCAAACCACCATTGCGATTACCGCAGGTTCAATGGTGCTTTCACTTCTAATCTTAATTGCGGGTCAAAACAACTGGTTCCATCTCACCGAAATTGCGACGGAGACGGTCACAAGGATTAACTTCGAAGATTTCTTGCTCAAAGGCATTCTTGGCTTCTTACTATTTGCTGGTGGACTAGGCATCAAACTCCCGAACCTTAAAGATCAAAAGTGGGAGATCACTGTTTTAGCCCTTGGAGCTACACTGTTTTCTACGTTCTTTATTGGATTTACGCTGTATGGGTTTTGTCAGTTAATTGGCATCCAATTTGATTTGGTCTACTGCTTACTATTTGGTGCTCTAATATCGCCAACTGACCCAATCGCTGTATTGGCTATTGTGAAAAAACTCGATGCTCCTAAACGTATCTCCACTCAGATTGAAGGAGAATCGCTCTTCAATGATGGCTTCGGTTTGGTTATCTTCGTCACTCTATTTACGATTGCATTTGGCACTGAGGCACCAACTGTAGGTAGTGTCACCTTGCTCTTCATCCAAGAAGCTATCGGTGGTATCACATATGGTTTCGTCCTCGGTTTGCTATTCCACTACTTGATCAGTGCCACCGATGATCACTCAATGGAATTGTTACTTACCATTGGTATCCCAACAGCAGGTTACGCATTTGCTGAATACATCCATGTATCAGGCCCACTCGCGATGGTTGTATCCGGTATTATGATTGGCAACTGGACACGCTTTATTGGCTTTTCAAAAGAGAGTGAAGATCACCTTGACCATTTTTGGGAGCTTGTTGATGAGTTCTTGAATGGCGTGTTATTCCTACTGATCGGCATGTCGATGCTGCTATTTGAATTCCACAAAGAAGACTGGATTATGATGGCTATTTCAGTCCCTCTTGTACTAGCAGCTCGCTATTTAAGCGTATTTCTCTCGTACATTGGCTTTAAGCGTTACAGAAAATATAACCCGTGGTCAGTACGTATTTTGACGTGGGGCGGCTTACGCGGGGGCCTTGCATTGGCAATGGCACTTTCCATTCCATCTGGTATTTGGGTGATTCAAGATAAGTTAATCGATGTAAAAGAGATTATTCTTGTAATGACCTACTCCGTCGTTGTTTTCTCTATCCTCATTCAAGGCTCAACAATCACCCCAATGATTGAAAAAGCAAAAGCAGAAGAGAAGAAGATGGAAGAGAACAACCAAGCAATAACCACTCCGGAACATACGGAGCCAGTGGACTCTTAAAGACACGTAACTTAATAAATAAAAAGCAGCTACCTAGCTGCTTTTTTCATAACTAATTTTCAGACTCCCCTTCAAGGACGAATGCTCCTTATTCTTTGATATACCTTCAAATATACTAAGAATCGCTACGCTGCATTTTCATAGATACTAACTATTGCCGATAGATAGTATTCATAGACGAGCCTTTTAATTTACCCATTTATCACTTCTCTTCTCTTGGCAATATAGGCTCCTCGCAAATATCAAAGCTAAACTTCCACAATACTTAGCAATGAGCGAGTTTGTATTTTTATGAGAAAGATACATTTAGGGTGATTGCGTTCAGAACCCAAACAGGTTAGCAATCTCACCAAGATAAAACTGAGCTAGCATTCAGGTAGATCAAAGCCTTAACAGAAATTTAGTCCCCCTCTCTCTTGATCTCAGTGAGACTAAACTTGTATTCAAAGTCGTCCTGTTTTCAAAATTGGAACAAGTGACACCTCAAACAATTAAACTCTGTCACATAACTAGATTTTCTAATATCGAACAAAAGGAGCTTTGGTGAATGAAGAGGCTCAAAACTAGCGCTCGAGACTGCAGAAACCACACAAAACTGCGTTCCACTTCACTCATACAGGGCTTAGAAAGCATAGCCAGAGGGAAGCCTGCCTCTCGATGCAAGGTTTCAATATGAAAGTGGGTTTAAGGTAAGTCGGAGAACCAAAACGAAAAAAGCCTCAGTCTTTCGACTGAGGCTTAATATAAGTGGCGGAGTGGACGGGACTCGAACCCGCGACCCC
>NZ_JAWOTS010000033.1:0-33139 GCF_033338975.1 Vibrio sp. Vb0349
TGAGTAGTTTTACAGGCAAAGCCGAAACGGATGATAACCACCTACTGAAGTAGGTGGTTTAGGGCTGAAAATAAAAATGCCGCTCATATGAGCGGCAATATCTTTTATTATTGACGAGCTTCTAATCTGGTTGGATGAACTCGCAACGGACTAAGACGTTTAATAGTCGGGCGTTGTTTGTTTTTTAACTGGATATGACAAAGTTCCAGAATTAAGCCAAATGCCATCGCAAAATACACATAACCTTTGTTGATATGAATTTCGAAGCCTTCTGCCATCAATAAACCACCTAACAAAACGAGGAATAACAAAGCAAGTGTCTTAAAACCAGGGTAACACGACACCAGGTTATTGATTTTTTCGGCTGTCATGACCATCACGATAGCAGACGAAACAATCGCTGCGACCATAAGTGGGACATCACTTGTCAAACCAACGGCGGTTATCACCGAGTCCATCGAGAATACAGCATCCACGGCAACAATCTGCAACAGAACTACCGCTAAACCAGTACGGGCGTGAGTTGAGTGAGCCGACTCGTTGTGATTTAACCAACTCCACAACTCTTTCAGGCTTTTAGCCAAGAGGAATGCACCACCCGCAATCATGATGACGTCTCTTCCGGTAAACGCATGGTTCGCCAAAGAAAATAGCGGTTGAGTCAATTGCATGATCCAAGAGATTGAAAACACTAAACCAATACGAGCAATAACAGCAAGACCAATACCAAGGTTTCTTGCCAGCTTACGTTGGTGCAGCGGCAGTCTTTCACATAAGACAGAGATAAAAACGACGTTATCAACGCCTAAGACAACTTCAAGCGCAAACAAAGTGGCGAAAATAGCCCAAGCTTCTGGTTGCATAAAAAGTTCTAGCATGAGCATGTCTCCAATAATAAGAAGACATATGGTGAAGGGTTTTGTCGACTAAAGGGGTCGTCCATTAATTATTTATACCTTTGTTACTGAGGGATCATGAGTAAATCACCAAACAATCAACAAAACAATATCTATTTTAATTAACAAGGAACAAGTTTAATTCGTGTACAAATCAATCAACTCCTCCAAATTGATTAAAATTACATAGAAGCTTTAGAATTGAATAAATGAAAGCATTAAAGTCCAACAAAACTAAGATAAATTTCTAGACTTATAAGCACCATCAACCCTTATGCAACCCATTAAATGCATTGAGCTCAAAGAGAAACAGGCGTGTTTCCGAGATAAACAATAGTAAAAATTTGTTTCATGCTGATATACTGCCAAAAATCATAAGAAACCATGCTATTTATGGACTACATTGCTCTTTCGCGTATAAGCCTTAAACATCTAACTGTTTTACATATGTTGTTAACCACTCACAGCGTCACACTTGCGGCAGAACGCTTGTGTGTAACACCATCGAGCGTCAGTAAAACGCTCGGACAGTTGCGCGAAACGCTAAAGGATGACCTTTTTTATCGTGATGGCACTCGCTTAGTGCCGACAGCATTTGCGCTGCATATAGGCCCATCAATCCATGGCATACTCTCCAGTATGAATGGGTTATTACATCAAGGCTCTTTTAATCCGGCTTACTATCAAGGTAGTTTTTCATTAGCAATGCGTGAAAGTTCGTTTGAGCTCTTTGCGCCAGTTCTACAGCACTTGTCCCAACAACTGAGCAACCACGCGCACTTGAATGTCCATGCGAAAGAGGAAATGAGCTTCGATGCATTAGCAAGAGGTCAAGTGGATTTTTTGTTGCTTCCTCACGATCTCAGCCAACCACCCACACAAAATAAAGACTTGGTCTGGAAAACCATTTTGAAAGACGAAATGGTTTGCTTAATGAGAGCATCGAACCCACTCGCTGAGCAACCCTTATCTGTTGAAAGTTACCTTTGTGCAAGACACATCGGTATTCATGATAAAGATCTGTCACAACCTTATTTTGAGCAAAATCTCACCCAAAGGCATTCAAAGCGAAACTTGGCCATGCGTGTAGCCGACTTTGGTTCAGCTGCGGTGATGTGTCAGCACTCGGATTACTTGTTCACATGCTCCAAGCTTTGGGCAAGAGCGGCAATGCAAGCAAAAGGTTTGGTTGAACAAGCTCTTCCATTCGATTACGGGCAAGTTGCCTACAGCCTCGTTTGGAACAAAGCGAGCTTAAACGATCCCGCTTTAAAATGGTTACAGCAACAATTACTCGACGCCTGCGCCATGTTAGATGCCTGTGATGCGTAAGCATAAATAAACAACGGTACTACGTGAGTACTGTCGGCACTGTGATAGGGTTACTCACGTAGCATCGAAGCTCTGATTTTAAGCGTTCGATATCATGATGAGAGCACATGTCCCAAGTTAACGCCTCCCCCACTACTCCGTGATGCTGAAAGGCATTTAAACGGATAAGCACCGATTCAGGAAGAGTACTCAAGTAACGTCCAATTGCTACGATTTCTATATCTAAATCACTTTTTTGGGGAATATGCAGTAAGCGGATCTCGTACAATTTTTCGTGTTCAGCTAGGTAATGAAGGGTTTTAAATACACGATGATTATCACGCCCAGTTAGCCACTGATGCGTCTCCGTCTGCCACGCTTTCAAATCGATCATTGCGCCATCCAGAAAAGGGAGAATACGCTGCCAACCAGCAACCGCTAAAGAACCGTTACTGTCGATGAAACAAGAGAGGTGCCGTAATTCAGGATCTTGTTTTATCCCTTTAAACAGCTCAATAATGATAGGAAGTTGTAAGGTAGATTCCCCACCGGATACTGTAACACCACTGATGAAAAAGCGATGCTTGCGTATCAAATCGAGCATTGTTACTACAGAGTAGTCAGTAATTTTTGGATTAGATTGGTTCTGACATATCTCTATACAATGATCGCAGTGGGTGCACTCCTCTTTAAGCCAAACAACGTTGTTGTTTTCGTCGAACTTCAATGCGCCTGCTGAACATTCACTCACACACTCACCACAATGATTACAATGGTTTATCGTGTGAGGATTGTGGCAGTTCAAACACTGATAGTTACAACCCTGTAGAAAGATGACTAGACGATTTCCTGGCCCATCAACACAAGAGAAAGGAAGGATACGAGTGACTTTTGCCAAAAGGCTTCCACTTCGTCTAGACATCTTGTTCTTTCCTAAACCGAACTTATGCCTGCGTGTAAGTCGGTGTTACTTCATGACTCACCACACGTGGTGAGCGTTCTAAAATTTTGGTATTTTTTGCTGCTTCTGCACCTAGAAACGTCGTGTTGGTTCTCGAACCTTCTTCATCATATTTCGCGACGTCTGAAAGTTTGATCATGTAGCCTGTCACGCGAATTAAGTCATTTGAAGTGACATTCGCGGTAAACTCACGATAACCAGCATTTAGTGCCCCTTTACATAAATTGAACATCGCTTCTGGGTTAGATTTCACCGTTTCATCAATCGTCAAAATATCGCTGATACCCGCACGATAATGCTGATGATGCTTCGCCGTTGCTTGTACATAAGTGACAGGGTCTGGCTCTGCACCATAAGGCAGACGTACACCTGGCGTAACATCATGATCTAAGCTAATGCCGCCTTGTGCATGTAAGAGCGCTTTGCCATCTAAACCATATTTCACCGGGGTTGAGTCCACCAGTTTAGCCAGTGTTGCTGAAACATCATGAGCAAAAGTATTTGCTCGATCATTTTTTCCGTATCGCCCTATTTGCCCTTCTTTTTCAAATAGAAGGTTTACCGCTTCGGCCATGCCGTAAACGCCATACATTGGCGCGAAATAGGACTCTTTTATCAACCCCTCTTGCGTCAAAAAGCCTTGAAAGAAGTTCGATTTTTCATGCAAGTGCGTGCTTCTTGCGTTTATGAGCTCGACCATTAATCGATGGTAAGAAGGCAACGCACTGTTTAAGAAGTCGTTACAGTCTGATGCTCGTTTTGCAACTTCTTTTAAATTCATTCGCACCAATGTGTTCGAGCCACCTGCTAATGGAAGCGAGTTGTAGCAACTTACGATACCAAAGTGTGAGCCGTTGTAGGCTTTCGCGTGCATTGGGTAATTGGCGATATGCGGTTTACTGCATTCACAAATGTTCTGTGTCGCTTGACGAAGTAAGTCATCAGGCGTAACTGTCTCATCGTACATAAAGGTGAGATTCGGTGCGATCTGCTTGAGCTCCGCATCTACTTTTAAAACAGTGCGACAAATAATGTTGTCTGTCGGTCCGACATTCACATGCATAAACGCATCTGGCAATGTGCGATCCAGCATGATCCAAAAATGTTTTAACTTTTTGTAAATCTGGCTCTCTGTTAGGTCGCCTATGTAAGGCAGCAAGACATCATCTAACTGACCTAAGTAAACCGGAATGTTCGTTACCGAAGGAACATGATGGTAAATGATGGTAAGCATATTCAGCGCATCATCGAAATCATCAGCCGGAGACAACTCTAAATAGTCTGAGCCTTGCGATAGAAATTTAGCGTAATCAGGCAACACATAGCGAGGTTTAAACGGTGCATGACCTTCAAACATATCGCAGATGATGCCTTCATCCATTGCTTGTCTCAGTGATGGAGATACGGTCATATAAGGAATGTACGATTCCGCCTCTAAAGCTAAAAAACTCGACTTCTGTTTTGGAGAAAGACGGACGTCGGTCGCGATATCTAGAAAACGTTGTTGTAGTTTAGAAAGGCTTGTCATCTAAGATATTCCTACAAAGTAACCACAAGCCCACAAGACAAAATACGAGCTCTACCCCTAAAGAGTAACGTGATTTTACTCCTGCTTGACTGTTGCCACTAATGAAAATAAACAAAACGTCTATTTCCATTCTGGAAATAAGACAAAGCTAAATTAGCGCATTCCAACTTACTATATGGGAAAACCTAACTGCGTACCGAAATCTGTCTTATTTATCGGTTTGCCGTCGACAACATCACTCCTGCACCAATAAATACTCCACCAGTCAAACGATTGAACAACTTCGCCCTTCCAGCGACAAACAACCAATCGGAGGCTTTTACCCCTAACAATGCATAAAATGTTAGCCAGCTAAGCTCAAAAACCACAAATGTAGACGCGAAAATCGCGAATTGAGACAGTAGCGGTGCGGAAGGTTCTATGAATTGAGGAAACAAAGCGGTGAAAAAGACTATCGCTTTGGGATTACTAGCGCCAACAATGAAACCACTAGTGAACGCGCTAAACGCTGTCGCGGAACTTTGAGTCGTTGCCGTTTTATTAAAATCTGTCTGAGATGAGCGCAACGCTTGAATACCTAACCAGATTAAGTAAGCGGCACCACACCATTTGATAATATTAAAAACTAACTCAGATGAAGCAATGACAACTCCCAGCCCGGTAAATGAGAGCGTAAGGATGATCGTAATCGCAGATAAACTGCCAAGCGCAGTCATGAAAGCAATACGAAACCCACTACTCACTCCTTTACTTAAACACAACAGTGAGCTTGGTCCTGGTGAAGCTGTGAGCACGAGAATGGCAAGAGTGTAAAAAATCCATGTATCTATTTGCATTGGCATCCCTTCCAGCAAAATGAGGTTTATAGCCCATTGTGTAGAACTATTTTATCGCCCGTTTATCGCCCGGTTTCTATCCATGAAGCCGAGGTCTTAATAACCATCTTGCATCTAAATAACTTAGAAAAAATTAACAGATAGTTATGCAAATAAAATACGATCTACATGCAAGGATGTAAAGCCTGTTGTATAAGCTTATCTATTTCTCTTAATCATAAAAAGGCTTAGGATCGATCTCTAACGATGAAGGCGCGATCGCTCTTTCAATTTTGTACGCACTCGTTTTTAAGTCCACCATCGTGACATCAATGTATCGTTTATACTTGCGGGAGTAGAAACATTTCACTTCTGGCTTTAATGCTTGAGATTCATTTGAAGACCAAACAATACCAACACGCCCATCGTTCAACTCGACAATGGAGCCTACGGGGTACATCCCAATGCAATTAATGAATTTGTAAACTAAGTCTGCGTCTAAATGAAATGGCGTTAGACTCAACAAGATTTTAAACGCTTCGGCAGAACTCATGCCTTTTTTGTAACAGCGATCAGCCGTTAGCGCATCGTAGATATCTACAATACAGCTCATACGGCCGTGAATTGGAATCTCCTCCCCCTTCAAGCCTCTAGGATAACCATTGCCATCTAACTTCTCGTGGTGCATCAAACAAACATCACGGCTTACGTCACTAAGTCCTTTTACGTGAAGGATTATCTCACCTGCGAACACTTGATGTAGCTTCATATGTTCAAATTCTTCAGGCGTTAGCTTCGCTGGCTTGTGCAAGATCTTATCATCGACTTTAATTTTACCTACATCATGAATAATGCCACCTACAGCAAGCTGTTTTAGCGTTGGCTTATCCAAGCCCAAGTACTTACCGAATGACACTAAAAGACAAGCGACATTGACGGAGTGTTCCAATAAGTAAGAGTCTTTTTTTCGGAGTGCAGAGACACACTGCAACGCATCTGAGTCAATCAAAACACTTTCAATGACATCGTCAGCCCAAGCTTCTACTTCATCAACTTCAATGATTTTTCCTTCAAAAGTTTGATTCAATAGTTTCTGCGCCAAATCTTTTGCTTCGGCGATCAGCTTTTTGGCTCGCTTGTGTTGGATGTCTCTCGAACGATAAGTTCGTTGACCCCTCTTAAAATCGGAGTGTTTCTGCTCTCTCGTCTCTTTAGTGGCATCAGTTGATTCATCTACAGGCTTGAAGACACACTGCTGCGAAGATAATGTTTGATCTACCCAAACATACTTTACGCCACTTGTAGCAAGCTTCTTAATGCCTTCAGGGCTAGATATCCGCCCTGCATTGGCTAAATTGACGCGCTTGTTGTGCTCTATCGCGGTAACAAACATACCAACGCCGATATCAGCGAGCGCAATTTTGATTGAATTTTTCGGATCGTACTGCATATAAAGAAGGCTTACTCGATATTAACGTCCGCATTATAAGAGATTTGATTACTTGGCGTGATAATAAATTTGAATTGATTACAATTAATGAGCATCCTGTCAATTAATAATCGGTCGCGCTCATTAAGTCCTTTTTGTTATTATGGTTTTATCCAAGATAACATATATACAAATGACGTTAGAAAACAGCACATTGATACCGACACAACTGAAAATAACTTTAGGATAATTATTCATAAATATTTATAGATTGCGGACGGCATCAATAACTGTATTTTATAAATGATTTTTACTGTTGACTATTTTTTATAAATGTCGATGATTAGCCGCCTAATCTTAGTATGTTATTAACCTAGTAGCGCATAAAATGATAGCCAAACAATTTGAACTGACACTTTTGTGATTGTAATGTACGCCAGCAGATCAACTCTATGTTATCAACCCCAACACTCATCTCTGATGCTAAAAGGCTCGAGGAGGAAATATCTTGACCACCATATTTGACCAACAAGTCTCAGATAGTGACCGAGAGTTCCTAAAAATCGTCGAAGAACGATTCATTCATATCTTCGATGTATTTAACGAAGGCCTCTTTTACATGGATGAGTTTGGCACCATGGTATTTTATAACAAGGGCTTTTATGAGCAGCTTGGTATCAACGCTGGTCGAATCAGCTTAGAGCAATGGTTAGACCTTGTTCACCCTCTCGATCGAGAAAGACTCTCCACTCGGGTCGATGCTCACATCATTACCAACAACACGAGGGTCACAACGACCTACCGCGTGCGTAAACCCAATGGACAGTACGTCTGGATTGAAGGCGTAGCCATGACCAAAGAAACAGAACATGGTCATTATATGGTTGGTAGCCACCGTGATATTTCTGAACGCAAGCTGATGGAAAGCTACATTCATCAAGTCGCATTTCATGACAATGCGTCAGGTATGGCTAATCGCGCCCATCTCTTGCTGGATATTGAAGATAGTGTGCGAGCCACCGAGTCTTGTGCATCTATCTGTTACATTCAGATAGAAGAGATTAAATCTTACTTAAATCAATATGGCAGCGAGTTGGTCGATGGGTTAGTGGAAAAATTGCTACAAACTCTCAGTCACCTACCTTCTCCAAATAGTTCTGTATATCGCGTACATGATGATGACTTTGCGATTTTGATTCACGATGAATGCTCGGTAGAAACTCTGCAAAGTTACGCCGAAAGTTTAAAGGAAACCTACCACGAGGCAGTGATTGAAGAGGGCCAATACTTAGGAAGTAACATTAGTATTGGTTTGTATCCTTGCATAGATCCAAGTCACTCAGCAGAGGAAATATTGCGTAAAGCAGCACGAACTTGTCAGTACGCAAGCGAGCAGAATAAAGACCGTGTTGCGGTTTACAGTGAGAAAACTCAGCATGCCGTAGACCGTTATTTCTTTATTGAACAAGGTCTAAAAAGTGCACTAGAAAAACAGACATTAAGCGTTAAGTTTCAGCCAATTATTGACGCCAAAAGCTCAAAAGTAGTGAGCTTCGAATCTCTGGTTCGCTGGCGTAGCAAAGAGTTTGGCGAAATTTATCCAGACGAATTCATCCCCGTCGCAGAGAACAAAGGTTTGATTGTCGAGCTCGGATATCAAGTCTTTGCCAAAGCGTGTGAATTTATCAAAAACTACCGTGAGCGTTACCAAAACCAAGTTCGTGTAAACGTGAATGTTTCTGTACTTCAGTTAATGAATAGTGAATTCCCTGCGCGAATTAAAGCCATGGCGGATGAGGTTGGTGTCGATCCTGAGTCTATTGTGTTGGAACTAACAGAAACGTTTATTTTGGATAATAATCAGACAGCCATTGCCCCTCTGAATACCCTCAGGGAACTAGGATTTGCACTCTCTCTGGATGACTTTGGATCGGGTTACAGTTCATTAAATAGCTTCTTCGACCTCCCGATGACACAAATCAAAATTGATAGGTCGATGGCGTGGAAAACACTAACCAACCGCTCTTCACAAGAATATCTAAAGTTTCTTATCACTATGTGCCAGGAAAATAATATTGAAGTAGTGATTGAGGGAATTGAAGACGCCAAAATGTGTGAATTTTTTACCGAAATGGGCGTCGATTATCTGCAAGGTTATTGGTTCTCTAAGCCACTTTCTGTTGCCAGTGCAAGCCGCTATTCGTTAAGTTAAGCCATACTATAGCAATATTCCGCACGGCCACGTTAAACATGCTGAACTATTCACTATAGATTTCAGACACTAACTGGCCGTGACGAAAACAAGCTTAATGTCCCCCGATTAACGTAGACGTTCAAACACCACACTCTGATCTAAATGCTCGTGATACTGAGTGTAATCTAAGCCCACATCAAAGATATATTGGGTCACCAAGTTTCTAACGCACTCTATTAATTGGCTTGCTTGCCATGGTTTTTCAAAGTAGCGGTCAATGCCTGCGGAGTTGATCGCATTAATCGTATCGGTGTGCGTCGCTTGCCCGGTAAGAAGCACTTTCCTCGTAAAGCCAAAACGACCGTCCTTTGATACATCGGTCAGCAGCTCTACTCCCGTTTTACCTGGCATCACATGATCGGAAATAATCAATGCGATCATCTCGCCTTCTGCATCAAATTCATCCATCAGTTCTAGAGCCTCACCTGCTGATTCGCAGTCTTCGACATTCAACCATTGATTTAACGGCTCTAAATCTTGTAGAACCGCGCTTAGTACCTCTCGTTGGTCATCAACGCAAATTACATTAAGCTTCTCCATGTTCACCCTCTACTGGTAACTTGATTCTAAAAATCGTTTTTTCACTGTCGCTCTTTACCACAATAGAGCCGTTATATCCGGCGATAATGCGCTTCACAATCGACAGACCTAACCCTAAACCAAACGACAATCCCCCCTTTTTAGTGGTGAAGTTTGGCCGGAAAATTTTTCTACGTGTCGCTTCATCAATTTCTGGTCCGTTGTTAGCAATCGTGACCAAAATTTTACCCTTACTCTCCCGAGTATGTATTTCGATACCGGGTTTCTCCGTTTCACCAAGTGCATCGCACGCATTCTTTAAGATATTTACCCAAACTTGGACGAGTTCGGTTTGAGAACCAATAAAAGCAGGTAAATCCGCAGGGCTAAAACGAACACTCACTCGTCTTAAGTCACTTTGCAATAGAGCCAAGGCGCGATTGATTGAATCATTGATGTTAATCGCTTCATCCAAGTCGATATCCGTGCGCCCCAATTGTTTTACGGATCGCACAATGCCAACGGTATGTTTAGAAGCGATGCGTAAGTCATGGAGATCTCGCCCCATTTGCCAGAAACGTATCGCTTCTTCTGGTCTTTTTAGCCAATGTTCTGAAAGGAAGTTATTTGGAACGGCACGTGCAAGATCACGAGCAACCTCCTTGGTTAAACCGTAGTATTTTTCGAAGTGACGCCCCCGCTTTCTCGCTTCGCTAGAAGAGACTTTCTGCCCTTGCATTAAACCAAAATCAAAAAATTGACTCGCTTCCGGATGAACTTCTTCAAGCAGTTCCATGATAACTGTCTCTAGCCGTTCTGATTTACTGCTTACAACGCCTATCGCATTGTTCAACTCATGAGCAATACCCGCTGCAAGCTGCCCCAACGTTGTCATTTGCTCTGCGGTATGAAGCTTTTGTAGTGCTTTTTCTTTAGCCAATGCCTCTTGCATTGCGCGCCGTTGACGACGAGATAATTCGTTAACCATCACAGGCATAAATTGTGTCGTCAATGGTCCGTATGTCGCCTCTTCCACGGCAGGCGTATCACGCTGTATCCAAGCCAATTCAACATCTGTTTGAGCAATCACTGTCGAAGAGGCAGTCCACGTACCAGAAAAGAAACTATGTACGCCAATAAACGCACCTTGAGACGCAGAAAATACCTGAATCGGTTTCTTGTCATCTTCCGCGTAATAGCCCGCCAGTTCTCCCGACAGCACATAGTACAAGCGATCGTTGTAGCCAGCTTGCTCAATAAGCACCGACCCGGATAAAACCGTTAATCGGCGTTCAAGGTGATTAAAGTAGCGTTGTACTAACGCGTCTAACTTCGTTTCGTACATGGGTTATCCAATATGCCCAACAGTATGTAAAATCCACACCATCACAAAGCTGAGTAATACGCCAATCACGCCTAGCACGGCACCGATACGAGCCATTTGGCCGCTCTCGACATGCCCTGTTGCATGAGCTAACGCGTTTGGTGGCGTACTGATTGGTAACGACATACCGAGTGAAGCAGCAAATGTCACGACCAAGATCAGAGTAACTTCACCGCCGAGAGGCGTTAGCGAAGCCATAGAAGTACCCAGCGCAGCCATAATCGGCATCAGCAAGTTTGCGGTGGCTGTATGCGACATAAAGTTTGCCATTAACAAGCACAAGAAAGCCGCACCAAACAAGACAACATATGGCGAGAACTGATCAAACGGAATGCTGTGTACCACCAGCTTCGCAAGCCCGGTTTTATCTAGAGCAAGGCCCAGAGCAATACCGCCTGACACCAACCAAAGCACATCCCAAGAGATTTTCTTCAAGTCTTCTTTGTTGATGATGCCCGTCAATGAGAACACTGCGACCGGAATTAATGCTACTGTGTAAGAATTCATTCCATGTGCAGACCCCATCAACCAAAGAATAATCGTGCCGGCAAAGGTGACGTAAACCATTATTGCTTTGGGTGTTTTCAAAAACTTGCTTTTAATGTTCAGATCGATGGTGGTTTGTTCGGCTTTATATAAAAAGCCAATCAGAAACCAGGCTAACGCCATCATCACAATAACGAATGGCACACCAAATACCATCCATTCACCAAACGTAATTAAGTTGTCACCAACCAAATATTTTAGGGCGATGGCATTCGGTGGCGTGCCGATTGGAGTACCAATGCCACCAATGTTGGCTGCAACAGGAATACACAAGGCGAATGCAATTCGACCTGGGTCTTTAGGCCCGAAAACCGCTATCACAGGGGTTAAAATGGACAACATCATCGCTGTTGTTGCGGTGTTTGACATAAACATGGAAAAAACAGCGGTGATCAGCATCAACCCCAGCATAACGAACTTTGGTTTTTGTCCAAATGGTTTGAGTAACACTCGGGCTAAGTTGACATCTAACCTGTATTTTGTCGCCGCCATAGCCAAAAAGAAACCGCCGAGGAAGAGCATGATAATCGGACTAGCGAAGGTCGCCATTATCTCGTTGTATTGTAATAGCCCACCAAAATGTGGCTGCCCTTCTTGCAAACGAAAGAGCACAATACCTTTATTTGATACAAGCAATAGCTCTAGGACAATGATCACAACCGAAGTGGCGTAGATTGGAATTGGCTCGAATACCCAGCAAAGTGCGGCAAGCAAGAAGATTGCAATCACTCTTTGCTGGACGATAGTAATGCCATCAAATGGGAACGCAGAGAGAGGCATCAACCAAACAAGCAATGGTATCAATGTTGGAACAACGTATTTGAGATAAGGGCGCATAGTACTACTTCTCTTCCTGAGATGGTTAGCCAGACACATTTGGCGTTTGGAACGCTATTACCCGCCGCAAAACCAAAACTTTCAGACTGTTTTTAAGCCTTCAGAGACGAAATGCGGTAATGGCGTTCCAGAGAAGATTATGTACACTGTTTTCAAACAAAACGTTGGTGCGAGATCAATGAACTCGTTTTCACATTGGAAAACATTTTATATCTGTGTTCAAGCTCACTAAATGCTCACTATTTAAGTTAAATATACTTTTCCATCATAAAGTTAGTTAAGGTTTCTCCCCTAACCTCAACACGTTGTCGAGACTTAACTGTGAAACCCATTTTCTCGTAAAAAGGTCGGGCGGTAATACTCACTTCAGAATACAGTCGCTTTATCCCCTGTACTTTCGCCTGTGAAAAAAGAAAAGACATCAAATCACGACCAACACCTTGTCCTTGGTATTCATGATGGCAAAAGAAATGATCAATCAAGCCGTCACCTTGCAAATCACAATAGCCAACGACCTGCCCTTCTATCTCCGCGACGTAGGGTTGAATATCGTCCATTTTTCGTTGCCACACATCGAGGTCAAAATCTGATGGTGCCCAAGCGGAAACTTGTGATTCCGTATAATCACGACGATTAATGATTCGCACAGTATGGTAAAAGAGTGCCCACAGTGTTGGGGCATCCTCGGTGCGATAGCAGCGTATTGAGAGCATCAATTTCCTCATTCCCATTCAATAAATACTAAGTATTAACGCAAAGTGATACTAGTGAACTCATCATTTTCAATGCCAATCACTAAAGGCTTCCCAATCTGATCACTGTTCATCAATACGGTTGTATTCAGTTCTCGGCTTGATCTGCGTATTTTGCTTTTTCTTATGATATGAACATTCACAATATAATCGGAATACTCCTTTATGATTCCGCCGGAAAATTCTACGTGCTCACTTTCATTGTCTCGGACAACATGAAATTTTCGATTGGCTTGAATATCAGTACTGATGGAAGAGTCACCGTAGTCCAGCACAACGGACGTTGGTTCGCTATCTTGATTGGCAAAACAGCCAAATGCGAACACGCTTAATGCGAGTATACTTTTTGATTTAAACATTAATTATTCTATTTCTAGTTATTTTTCTGCTACTTGCATGACCAAACAGCACTTGTTCTGTGAGCGCCTATTGTGCCATAGCTGAACGCTGACTCTAAATGCGCAAAAAGATGAACGATGAAAATTCCGCCCAAAACAAGCAAACGTGAGACAAAGTGAGGGTCCCAAACTCACCCAACCAGCAATGACTCACTGTAAATGTCTGTTTTGTAATGCTTTTAATTCATGTAACCGTGTAAGGAATACATACAACCTCTTACTTTTTCATACGCAACTAGACGAATCGTTCGAGAAATACGGCATCGTCTATGCCACATGTTACAAATCGGCTTACCTTATTATTACGTATGAACTGGGGTTATGGCACTAACCTTCCCTCTCTCTTTTAATAAGGAGAGGATTTCAACAATCAGACTTGCCACGTTTTTATAGCTAAAATCAATAGAGCGTTAACAGCATCGGTTGGTCTAGGAGCAATAAATGAAAGACCCTCTCAACTTTACTCACCTTGTAAAAATTTGGCTCATGTCAATCGCGGTTATGCTGGGTGGATGCACTCAAGGAGATTGGCGTACCGCAAGCAGAGAACCTGCGGGTATCGCACCCGATCCTTCCAATGTCAAGCATGCTGTGATTGAGTTTTACGCCGCAGACGCGTTTGGTTGGCGAGGCTGGTTTGCTGTTCATACATGGTTTGCAATAAAGCCTGAAAATGCGAACGAATATACAGTGTATGAAGTAGTCGGCTGGAGAGTGAATCGCGGACAACCCGCTCTATATCAGTACCAAACTGGGACGCCAGATCGATATTGGTATGGTGCAAAACCAGAAAAGATCCTCTCCATACAAGGTGAAAAGGCCCGCCAACTTATCCCTAAAATACAAAGTGTGATTAACCAATACCCTTGGGCTGAAGAATATACGCTGTTTCCAGGGCCAAATAGCAATACATTTCCGGCTTGGGTGGGTAAACAAATTCCAGAATTAGAGCTGAACTTGCCGTTTCGCGCAATTGGTGGCGGTTACGCCAGCGATTAACAGCAAAGGTTAGTCACTGGCTCGTTTTATGTTCAGCATAAAGCGCAATATCTATTGTGCGTCGTCACCCAACTCCGTTCTATTTCTTCCATTATGTTTCGCTTTATAAAGTGCATTATCGGCGTCTTTCATTACCGCTTCAATTGGTGTGTCATTGCCTTTCCAGTGAGAAACGCCCAACGAAACCGTGACCTTACCAACCACCTGGAAGTCATGTTGTTCCACGTTGTGTCTAATACGCTCTGCAACATCCATAGCGTGGTTTACGTCTGTTTTTTCCAAAAACATCATAAACTCTTCACCGCCAGAACGACACAGGTGATCATTAGAGCGAGCTTGGTCTTTCATTAACTGCGCAAACTCTCTAAGTAAATTGTCACCCACGTCATGGCCATAGTTATCGTTTACGCTCTTAAAGTGGTCAATATCTAGCGCCAAAACAGAGAACGCGGTATTTTCCTGCTTAAACAAACCAAGCACTTTATCTAATCCACGTCGATTCAATAATCCAGTCATCGAATCTGTTAATGTATCCAGTTGCAGCTTATCAATGGTTTTTGACACGATACCAAATGCTTTAAGAAAACTAAGCTTCAAATGTGAGACCTCAAAATACCAAGACTTAACCAGTTTGAGGTCATCGATAGATGATGAATGTTCTTCGACACCTCGCACAGCACCAGCTAACTGCCAAAGTGGTCTAGAAATAAGAAGGGACAAGAACCAAATTAGTAACAAAGTTAATAAACCAATTGGAATCGACTTAAGGAAAACATTCCACATCTGTTCATCTAGCACAGATAACGTCATCGATTTCGGGCGCTGAGCAACAATTCCCCATCCTGATGACTTTACTGGTGCATAACCAGCAAGCATTTCGACGCCGCGAGAGTTAACAATTTCTTTGTTGCCGCTCTGCCCCATCGTCACCGCTTTGATTGCTTCATTATCGTCGATTACTTCACCAACCCTCGATTGATCTGGGTGATAAATCAGAGTGTTACTCTCATCGACAACGTAAAGGAAAGAACCATCTTTGTATGCGTGCTGGCTGAGTAACTCTGCGAGAATATTTTCTTTTTCTAGATAAATAGTGCCGCCGATATAACCTAAATATTCATTAGATTGAGAAAATATAGGGTATGAGATGGTTAACAAGTAATTTCCAGCGGGCGATATAAATGGTTCAGTAACAACTGGTGCTTGAGCGTTTAAAGATTGGCGTTTTCTTTCACCCACTAACCTTACACCTTTCACCTGAAGTGTTTCAGGGGATACAGAAATAATAACCCCTTTTGCATTAACGACAACCACAGAGTTAAATGATTTGGTTTGCGTTCTTAATCTCTCAGCCTCTTTATCAAGAAGCTGAGCGTCATGCATCTTGTCTTTTAGCACGTTCGCACTGTATTTTAGCTGCGACATTGAGCTTTCTATGAAAGAGTCTGTCATTTCAGACATTTTTTGGGCGTAAACACGGTTTGATTCTAACGTGTTATTGATGATGAGATCCCTTTGAACACGATAAATCGAGTAGAATGCGTTGATCAAAGTGACAAGCACACTGAACACACATAGGGTGACAATAAGATTTCTAAGATTGAGTTTTTCTTTTCTTCTAAAAGACATTGCCAATGGCCAACTTTGAAGGCTTTCTATATGAATGAGCGTATAGGTTATATGAAATTGATTTGATTTTCAGGTAGTAAGTTGGGATCAATGTTAATATTTGCTCACATTAAAGAACACTTTATGAGCTAAAAAGAGAATTCAGTAGCACGATAAAGAACCGTGCTACTTTCATATTTGGCGTTTAAGAGGGTTTTGTCTCTGTCATCGTTTTTAATATATCCACAACTAGCTGATGATCATCTAACTGCGGTAAACCCGATACCGTCACAACCCCAACCAAACCAGACCCAGAAAGCCGAATTGGGAACGCGCCACCATGAGCACAGTACTCACGAGCATCGAGATGAGGCTGATTTTCGAAATCACGTTGCTTTTGCTTGTTGTACAGAGAAAGATAGTAAGAGCTGTGGCCATACCTTAATACTGAGTTTCGCTTCCTACGGACCCAATCTAAATGATCAGCGCAGGTTCCTGCCATCGCGTATTGAAATAGCGTTTGTCCAAAGCCGTAAACCTCAATAGCAACAGCCGCGCCGCGAGCTTCAGCCTCTTCTTTTAGAGCGAGGCCGATAGACCACGCAATATGGTGATTAAATTCCGCCAACTGAAGTTCATGCTCTTGCAGGGCCACGAGTTCAAGCGTCAAACTCATGGTTTCACCTGAAACGTTTTACCCGTTTTACTGCTTTCCAATGCCATCTCAATCAGAGCGATATTCTGTACTGCTTGAGCGGCAGGGACCGGGTTATCAGTGCCCAAGCGAATAGCGTCTGCCACACCAACAAAGTAAGCTTGGTACGCGCCTCTCTCCGTTTTGATAGTTTGCGCACCGTCTTCGTCGTAACGGACGCCGTATAACGCCTCATCTTCTTCCGACCAAGCATCGTTTTCCGGCAAACGGCCTTCTTTTAAGTAGCCCTCTTGAGGATCTAATCCAAACTTTTCATATTTAGCTTCCGTACCCAATACTTTGTAGCGGAGATTCGGCTCTGGGCTATACAAGTTTGAATGCAAGTGCACAATATGCTCAGGGTAATGAAGTATCAAGTTGTAATAATCAATCGTCGTCGCACCCGGGCGCATCATTCGACATTGTGCGTCTATCGCATCTGGCAAGCCAAACAACACCAATGCTTGATCGAGAAGATGAGGAGCAAGGTCGAATAAAATACCACCGCCATCTTGAGCCTGCTCTCGCCAGCGTTGACGAACTTCAGGACGGTAGCGATCAAAGTGCGACTCAAACAGCTTTATATCACCTAACTTACCTTGTTCGATAAGAGATTTAACCGTGAGAAAGTCTCCATCCCAACGTCTATTGTGAAAAACGCTCAGCACCAGACCTTTCTCTTCGGCTAATGCGATAAGTTCATTACCGTCTTCTATCCGAGTAACAAACGGTTTCTCGACGATGACGTGTTTCCCATTGTTCAACGCACGCTTTGCAAGTTCGTAATGTACGTCATTTGGCGCAGTAATGATTACGAGCTCTGCATCACTATCATCGAGTAAAGTATTCGCATCAGAAAACCACTTAGCATCTGGCCAATCATTTTGAACCGCCTCCTGTTGACGAGAGCTTATCGCGCTCAGCGTTAAATTTGGTAGCGATTTAATGAAGGGTAAATGAAACGTTTTTGCTGAATATCCGTAACCAATCACAGCGGTTTTTACGGGATCGTAAGCCATTGTAAGATTCCTTATTTCGGTGATACAACAATACATTCAATATCATTGTGATCGAGGAGTTGTTGAAAATCTGATTGAGGGGGATGGTCTGTAATAATGATGTCGATCTTTGACAAATCACATACGTGGTGGAAATTGTCGCTACCAATTTTTCGGGATTCACAAACGACGATGACCTGCTGAGCTTGAGCAATCATCGCTTGTTTCATTGTTGCTTCTAACAAACTATTTGTTGTCAGCCCTCGGGATGTCAATGCACACACGCCAATGAACGCTTTGTTCACGTGATACTGCTGCATTTGCTGCTCTGCTTGCGCCCCTAAAACTGCTCTGGCATAAGGGTCAAAGTGTCCGCCTAAGAAATAAACGTCCATTGTGTCGTTTGTTTCAGCAGCGGTCAGTACATCAATGCTGTTAGTGACGACGTTGAGCTTGTTTTCTCCACAATGTGCTTTTCCTGCATAGAGTGGGAGCAGAGACAAAATGGTGCTGGTATCAATAACAAGATGGTCGCGCTCATCCAACAACGCTGCGGCAGCTTGAGCTAGTCGATGTTTAACGTCACTCACGGGTCGACTCGCGTATGCCTCGGTATGGGAAGAGATCGGCGCAAGCATGACACCACCTCGTATTCTTTGTAACCCAGGTTGCTGACTCAACTTAACTAAGTCTCGACGAGCTGAATCTCGCGAGATACCAAAGTACTCACAAACTTCAGACAACGTTACTTTGTTTTGCTGCTCCAGCTTCGCTCTGAGTGCTACGAGTCTTTCTTCTTGTGTCATAACTTAAATTCACTTAAGTGGTTTTAAGTAAACTTGCCATAATAATAGAAAAATTACCAACAAAACCACTTACAACCAACTCAATTGACCAAAGGTTAACCAAAGATAAATGAGCAGCAAGGCAAAACTTCCTAGGACGGTACGTTCACTCAAGCCCACATAGTTAGGCGTATGAAGTTTATTTATACCCATTTAAAACAACTGGCTCATCTAGCCCTAACTTCACTCTATTTCTTTTAATAAGCGCTTTTGGTAGTGGAATAAACCCAGCATTTCGTACTTGTTGTGTATTGTGGTCGGTTGTAAGGAGTTCAAATAGCTTTGATTTTTTGATCTTCTGATTAGTGTCGAATTGTTTATTTATATAAACGTAATAGACCACGGAAAATGGATAGCGAAGAGAATAGATACAATCTGTGCTCAAAGAGCATGAGTCATCATTATGATGAACAGAGAGAGCCTTGTAGCTCGACCACTGTTCTGAGTATTTAAAATCGGAGTATCGCATATAAGCTTTGGCTGACAAGTCGTCGCTTAAAGCCCGTTTCAATCGGTCTTCATCAAGCATTTGAATCGATGATTGACAACCATTAGAGCTCACATCTGGGTTACTTAAACGCATCTCCCCGAAAGCATACGTATTTGCATCACAGCGTTTCAATTCACTAACGGAAAAACTATCTACCGTACTCTTTTGACTATTGATTACGACAATAGCGTTTGCCATTAAAAACAAACGTGTAGGCCTGTGGCCTCTTTCTCGTTGAAATCGGGAGATGTTTTCATCTGACCATTTCTTAGATGTGATCGCAATAGAGGTTCCGTCATTTAGCATGTCGTTAAAACCACCAGACTGAGATGCAAGCGCTACATTTACATTTGGCTCATCTATCAATGTTTCTATCGTTTCTAGTATCTCTGGTTCGACAAAAATCGATGTTCGAGCCTCAGAGTCAGAAAATGCCAGCGGTGAAATCAAACATGAAGTTAGAGCAAGGAAAGGCAAGACTTTAATTTTCATAATTCAACTCCAACTTCGAATTAGGTGTCAACTCGCTGTCCGAACTAAATATAGTCCACGCTTGTTCAGTACTTTCAGCTTTCGTGTTTACAACAGCAATTGTGCGCCTTTCCCGTTTTTTTAGTTGTACCGTCAATGCCGTATTCTGATAAAACTCTTGCTCTTCAATTCGATTGTCTTGAATGCCGTTTCTCACTAGCAATTCTCGTATAGCTGCCGTTCTTTTCTTTGCCAACGCTTTGTTGTATTCGAGTGACGCTTCAGGGCTTGTGTCTCCTATCAGTATGACTTGCGCATTTGGGTTACTCTGAAGCAATGCTTTCAACTCGCTTAGCGGCATATCATGAGATGACGTTACCTGATGCTCATCCATCGCAAAGAAAAAACTGATCAGGTGTGTCTGCGAGTCGTTGACCCAATTCGCACAGCCTTCACTGTCAACAACGACACCTTTTGGCGTATCTGCGCAGTTATCTCGTTGGTTTATCACGCCATCACTATCATTGTCTTTAAGGTCGTTGTACTGGTAAGTGGTCAACGTCGTATTCGGTGATTCAGCACAGCCTGCTAACATAAAAACTAGAAGACTCGTCACTGCGAATTTATCCATTATTGTTCTCCTTCCAGTTCTCTGGATACTCAACTCGCAACGCATAAGTCAGAATCCCCATCGAGTTGAATAAACGGTAAGTGGCAACCAAATGATCGTACTTTGTTCGGGTATAGTTCCGTCTCGCAACAAACGTTTCAACTTTGGCATCTAATACATCTAACAAACTGCGTCGCCCTACATTGAACTGCTGGATGTACCCTAATTCAGTTACTTTCGCCGCATCAACGTTGACTTTTAAAAACTCCATTTGCTGTTGAAGCAATGTATGTGCGTCCCATGCCAGCCTTACACCTTCATTCGCATCTAGTTCTGCATTTGCTCGAATAGCCCTCGCCTCCTCTACTCGCCAGGCAGATGACTCCACTCGGGAGTCTGTAGAAAAGCCGTTAAAGAGATCGTAGTTGACCGTCAGCATAACCTTTGCATCTTCGTTAATGCCTTCAATATTATCCACGTTGTCTGTTTTGTTGGCTGACAGCTCAAGCTTGAGCTCTGGGTAGTAATCCCCCTTTTCTCTTTTTACTTCATATCGAGCCGCCTCTAAATCTTTCATCGCCGACTGTATGGATGGGTGCAACCTAACCGCTTGTTTGAGTGCTTCGTCAAGCTTATTCGGAAGCAATTCCTGCGGGTAAACAGGCTCAACTAAGTTTTGCGGCACTCGACCAACTAAACGTACAAATCTTGTTCTAGCATCGGAAAGATTGTTTTGGGCGGCAATCAATGAGGACTGTGTTGTCGCGACACGCGAAGAAACCTGCGCTAAGTCGGAGTTGCTGGTTAAACCTTTTTCTTTTTTATCTAGAATGAAACGGTAGATCTCTTGGTGTTCACTTAGGTTTCTTTCTGTCAGTTTCATCAACTCTCGGGCATGTAAAACATCCACATACGCTCTGACAGTATCTAATGCAACATTTTCCGCAGATGCCAATAAGTCCAAGCGTTCAGCTTCAGCCTCGTAAGATAGGCGATCAACATCAGCACTTGTTTTAAATCCATCAAATAACAGTTGGGAGATTCTTACGCCCATCTCCGTTCTTTCTAATGTTCTATCTTCACTGTCGATGTAGTTTCCGTTGTTATATCGAGTACCTTCGTACCCTGCTGCTGCATACAAATTAACCTGAGGAAGAAATGAACCATTTATGGCATTTCGGTCTCGTACCATCGACTCATAGCGAGAATAGCGAGCAAGCAAACTGGGGGAGCTATCGAGAGATAACGTAACTGACTCTTCTAAAGTCAAAGCGTTTGGCGACGATGATACTGCAAACAAGACCAATAACGTTGATTTAAGCCGCATCTTATATCCTTATGTCTATCTTTCTCTGAGCGAATTCTCTTTCGCACGTAATATAGGTTTTAACCAATAATTCAGTACTGTTTTTTCTCCTGTAAGAATGTCTACCACAACCTGCATTCCCGGGATGATCGTAAACTTATCATCAACCTTGAAAGTAACGTTGGCACGGTAGTAGGCATTGCCCTCTTCATTTTGAAGTGCATCGGCGCTTACGTAGGTCACTTCTCCTTCTAGGCCTCCGTAAATGACAAAGTCATAGGCAGACAACTTTACCGTTGCCGGCAGGCCAGGCCTTATGAAGGCGATATTCTGAGGAGAAATTCTCGCTTCAACGATTAACGTGCTATTACGAGGGACTATTTCTAAAATAGGCTCCCCCGGCTTAACCACACCTCCGATGGTTCTGACAAAAACATCTTTGATGGTTCCATCGACCGGAGAAAGTAACTGCGTTCGATTCAACTGATCCGCAATCGCCTGACGACTTTCATTGAGCTGCGCTAGTTGCGTCACAACTTCATTGAGCTGCCCTTGTGCCTCTGCCCTAAAAGCAAGCGCAGTACCACGATAATCTGCGATGGATTCAGAATACACAGCCCTTTGCTTTTGGGCAGCAGCTTGTGAACTCGCGATGTCTCCTTTGAGCTTTATAACGTCTCTATTCAGTTTTAATAATTCCACTTCAGCCACCGCGCCACTAGAAACCACCTCTCTCAACATATCTCGCTCTTTCGAGACAATAACCAGACTGCTTTTTAGTGTTTGAATGGTATTCAAGGTATCTAGATAAGCTTGCGATTGTTGCTCAATTCGCAATTTAGCCTCCTCCAGCTCAGACTCCAGTTGGCTCAACCGCTCAAGATAGTTTGCTTTGGCATTCAGATAGGCAGAGTGGCCGGTCATCGAAATATCAAATGGCTGAGGCTCGATACTCACTTGTTGTTTCCAATCCAGTTGGAGGCTATTCACTTTTACCGTTTCTAATTCAATTTGAAGCCTCTGCTTTCTGGCGAGCAAAGATTCAACTTGTTCAGAGGTCTCCGAATAGGTCGACTTAAACCTTGTATCATCCAGAATGGCGATGGTTTGCCCCTTAGTGACGCTTTCACCAGGCATGACAAGTAACTCCTTTAGAATGCCTCCCTCTAAGCTCTGAATCGTCTGAACAGACAAAGTAGGAACAACTTTTCCTTCGCCGACAACCACTTCGTCTAACCTCGCCCACGAGGCCCAAATAATCACACTTAGCACTAACGCGGCAGACAACCAAATCAACGTTCTCGAACGGTTTGCTAAATGAGCATTACTCCAACGAACTGTGCTCATCATTGACCTCCTTCGCGTACAATTGATACTGCGCGTACTCTGTTCGTTTTCGCGTTAGACTGTTGTTTAGCAAAAATTTCTTGGGGCGCTCCTTCCCTCAAAATTGTGCCTTTATCAAGCACAACAATTCGATCACAAAGCGATAATAAGGAATGTTTATGAGAGCTAATAATCATCGTCGTCGAGTGCGGCAACGATTTAAGAGCATTAAACAACGCATTCTCAGCTGGCTGGTCTAAGGAACTGGTTGGCTCGTCTAAAATTAATGCTGCAGGGTTTCGATAAAACGCTCTTGAAATCGCTACAGCTTGCCTTTGCCCCCCCGACAAATAACGCCCTCCTTCTCCGACTTGCGTTTCTAGACCATGAGGAAGGCGGCTCATGTACTGGTTCAAACCCGATAATTCTATCGCACGGCGTAAACGTTCTTGATCAATAACATGATGTCCTAATACTATGTTTTCCATAATGCTGCCGTATATAAGATGCGAATCTTGGCCAACCCAACCCGTTTTCTCTCTTATCAATTCGGCGGGCCAAAGCTGACTGTCAATGTCATCAAAATAAACGCTACCCTGTAAGGCACTGAGTTGATTGGTAATAATAGAAAGGAGTGTAGACTTTCCTGCTCCTGCACTACCAATAACGCCAACGCGTTCGCCTTGCTTGATAGTAAGATTAATATCTCTCAAACATGGCATATCAACATCTGGGTATTGGAAGCTCACGTTTTCTAAACGTATATTCCCTGTAAATTCGGCAGACGTAATGACCTGACTGCGTTGCACCTCCTGAGGTAAAGACATGATAGAATTTAAGCCTTCAACCGCTGTTTTTGTCTGTTGATAGCGAAGTAACAGCATAGCTAACTGGTTAATCGCCCCTGCAGCACGACCGCTAAGCATGACAATAGCAATGAGCCCCCCCATGCTGAGCAATCCCTCAGAAATTCTGTACACGCCTGTTACAAGTAACATTACGGTAATTATCTGCTGGCTAGATTGAATGGAGTAAGCAACGATATTCGAATAGTTTCGCGATTGATTTTGCCAATCAGAAAGCATGGATACCGTCTGCTCCCAACGCTTTTGTGCTTCTCCCGTAGCGTTATTTTGCTTAATCTCTTTTAAAGAGGACAATGAATCAAACAAGTGAGCTTGTCGCTTCATGGATAGTGCAGCACTTTCCGTATGTGATTGTTCTATTTTTGCTTTTACCGCAAAGCCAAGGATCAGCAGGATAAACATGACGGCAATAGGTATGAACATCATTGCCCCACCTAGCCAACCTATTAAGACTAAAAATAACAACGTAAATGGGAGATCAACTAAGGTCACAAGAGATGCAGAAGTAAAAAAATCGCGAACACTATCAAAATCTTGTAGTTGTCGAGCGAATGCACCGACTGATGCAGGACGGTGTTCAAGTTTCATCCCCATAACTTTAGAAAAAAGTATCGAAGAAAGCTTGTTATCGATGTACTTACCCGCGGTATCAGTGACAACTCCCCTTGCTTTACGCAATAGCCAATCAAAAATAATGATGACGGAGACACCAGCGACCAAAACCCATAATGTACTGAAAGCTTGATTAGGCACTACACGATCGTAAACGTTCATAGTGAAAAGCGGAATAACTAGCGCTAGCGTATTGATAAGGAAAGAGGCAATCAAAAGATCTCGATACCACGGAGACATTTCTTTCACTACGGCGAAAAGCCAATGTTCATTATAATCCGCTTGAATAGAACTTATCCGTTTGTCCAGCTCTGGACCCATAGAAACTTGCCATGCTTGAGGCTGGAATTGATTCTGCAGTTCCGCGCTCGTAACGTATTGCGTTTCACTCTGGTCTTCACTAAATAATGTGACTTGATAATCGCTGTTATGTCGCTCAGATATAATAGCGGGTTGTAACGTCTTCCTATTGATTACCACCAATGGAAAGCTCAACATTGCGATGGATTTTAAATCGATTAATGTGAGTTCAAGATCGGCTCGCTCAGCGGCTCTGATGAATAAGTCACTATCCAATCTACCCTCAACAAGAGGTAATCCAGAAAGCACCTTTTTTGTATGGTGTCTAACCTCAAAATAACGCATCAACCAAGTTAACGATTGCCCCCAAGGATCGTTAGTCAGCTCACTTGATGAGGATGAGTGATGCTTCATGACATACCACCTACTAGCAAGTTGTTGTCATCAATCATCTTCTGTAAGACATTTTCTTCGGCTACGCCAGTCGAGTCACCTTTGTAAAGCTGATCGAGAGTGACGCCCTGCATAAGAATCTGTTGTTTTGTCCCCGTCTCTTCTGGTTTTATGTGAAGCGTTACGCCATCATCATTCTCTGTTAAATCGAGCTTATTATCGACTTCTGTTATCGAGGTAGCGGTGATTATCGAGGCGATGTCAATTGTGTCATTATCATCACCAATAACGGATATTTGGAAATCGTTGATCACATCGTACGAGGGCTTTAACTCGTTACCGAGCCCTGAACTGTCAAACTGGAATACATCGCTGCCACTTCCTCCAATAAGCAAATCATTAGCATCTGTCGCAAGTAATGTTTGGCCCCCTTCTTCCACTAAGGTAACATTGACTGTCTGAGCAGCACCTTCTGCGACTGTAGCACCCAGTGTTGCAATCGGTTTTATCGACAACGTAAAATCACTTGCACCGCTAAACCCGCCAACGATGGAAAGATCAGCGACATCCTCTTGATCAACAGTGTAAATGCCGTTCAATCTTTCACCATGACTCAACTCTAGATCTGTTGGTAATCCGCGAATCTCCACACTTCCAAACTCTTCTGGTGCAGGGTTGACTAAATTCATGCTCAACCCTAAAGGAATACTCCCAGACGCTTCAGACACAATAGACTGATAATCGGCCGTTAGTGTTGGCTCATCAGCTTCAGGGGTAACAACAATGGTTAGATCGGTGCTTTGCACATCTCCAAAATCGGTTTCGAGTTTCCCTGACACTATCGCTTGATCAAACGTTCTAACATTGAGAGCAACATCCATCGTTCCAAATGCATCCTTGGGAACGAACTCCAAACCTGACACTTCATTTGCTCGCACTAATACCGTCGCCACGGCATTGCCCGCGTCATCGAAGGTAAAGGATGAGAATTGAGTCCCGATACGAATCCTACCTAAGCCTTCCAATGCAGAGGGTTCAGAGCTTGCTTTGATCAACATCGACACTTCTATATATTCGTTGCTATTTGTTTCAAAACCGCTCGCTAAAAAGTCAATCGAAATGGAATCACCTTCATCTCCAGTGAACGTGTTAGAGGTTGTATTCAACGATACATCATCGCCAATCGGTTTTACGCCGACGTTGAACTGAGAAGTGGTATAGTTATAGTCGTTTGATCCAGACTCTTGGGTAATAGCTTGCAGTGTTAGTGGAATATCCCCACTAAAATCTAGTGGCGGTAGAAAGTAAACCTTATCAAGTTGTGCTTGAGTTAGCTGCCACTCCTTGCTCTCACCATCCGTTGAACCGTTATCAGGGAGTAATTCGAACGTCCCATTATTGTCCCAAACCAACACGGCTCCGTCTGGCACTCCTGTCATGACCAAAGACATCGACTCAGAACCATCTTGATCGATTAGTGATGCAGATAAGTTTCCTAAATAAATATAATTATCTTCATCACCAACTACGTCTTCTGTTTCCAGAACCGCTTTATCAACCACTGGGGCAACGGTAACGGTAACTTCTGTTGATTTAGTTTGAGTATCTTTCGCACTGTCAGTACTTAAACAACTTCCCGTGACTTCATCAGTAATGTTTGCGTCAACGGAAATAACAAGCTCTCCACTGTAGTTTTCAGGTGGGATTAGCTGAATTTCGTTTAGACGCGTAACATCTGTCACTACCCATGTTCCATCACCGTTGTCAATGAGTAGGCTCGGGTCCACGGCAGTAAACCGCGCATTCTCGTCAGATACAGATAAAGAAACCCAATTGACACTTTCAAGGCCAGTCGCTGCGTCACCTTCTCCAGTAATGGACTGCATTGGCCCTTCACTATCGCCCAATACAAGAGCAAGATTCAGGTTGGTTATAGTATCTTCTTGAACCGTAACTTGGCTTGGTGCTATCGCGATATCATCGACAGCAGGAGAGATTTGTACCGTAATGGTCTGAGAGGTTGTTTTCGAGTCACCATCGCATGGGGCCGTTTCTGTCACTTCTAAATTGAAAGTAATGCATCCAGCAAAGTCCTCATCCACGCCAGTAAGCGTCAAGGAAGACAATCCAGCGCTAGAAATTGAATAACCCAACAGATTGCCCGCATTATCATAAGCAGGTATCACCCCTTCGCCAGTAAGCTCGACTCCTTCAGGTAAAGAATCTGCGGCGACAAAGAAGGAAACTAAGTTATCATCACTACTCGCCACATCAGGGTTTAAAAACGCCCCAATTGAGACATCTTCACCTTCTTTACCTACAATATCCCCACTTTGAACGCTTCCTGGTTCACCAGGATCAGCACACTGGTCTCCATCTCCTTCATGGCCAGTAATTTGAATTTGGAACTGACCTGTGATGTATTGAGCATCCGTTCCATCTCGAACATACGCTAACACATTCACATCAAGTATCTCTGTGTTAGATGGGCTATAAATCGATGCGCTAGCAAGCAAATCTTGAGCGGTTTCCAACACGCTATCACTTGTGATTCCTTCCATTGGAATCAGCCAGTTCCCATCGGCATCTTGAGAAGCACCATTCGGATGAGTAACAATGAGGTCTTGACCCTGCGGTATCTGTAAAACGATGTAATCGAGATACTCTGAACCATCAATATCCGCTTCTGTAAATGTAATGCCTCCACTCACGTCGACAGCAGACCCATCCGTACTTGTGAATACTTCAGTCGCGCCTTCTAAACGTGTTTTGTCAATATCTTCATTACCAATATCCACTTTGCCAGAAACCACGACGCTCAAAGAGCCATGGATTGCCTTTACATCAGTCTCCATCGTCGGAGACGTGTCTGTCACTTCGTACTGAACTTCCAGGCTAAATGTCCCACTTAGGTCTTCATTAGCTTTTACAGTGATTCGTCCACTGTTTAACAACTCAGATAATGTTGCCGAGCTACCATCAAGTAGTTCATTGAGCTCTAACGGTAAGTTACTTTCCTCTACTGCAATACCATCAAAGTAAAGCGTTAAGCCATCTGGAATGGATACAATGGTGTATCCTGTCAAGGACTCACTAGAATCTATATCTTGATTAACGACAGGCTCAAGATTTAGTGTGATGAAATTGTCCTCAATACCATTGCTTTGTAATTCTTGGCCGTCAGTTTGATCAACAATAGGTGAGATTTCCATTTCCACTTTAAGAGGGGTTTCAGCAGAATCACCATCCGGCTCTGTTGAAACGACGATAACATCCATGCTCAGTGTTCCACTAAAATCTTGCTCTGTTTTGAGGTAAGTGTTTTCAAGAACAGCGTTCGAGACCTGATAAACTGGCCCCGTTATTGGGTCCACGTATGCAATTGGAAGAACAATAGGGTCACCATTTACATCTGTCAGTTGTGTTCCCACAGGGATGTTCTGAAGCAAGATATTAATTTCTTCTGATAGATCGTCGTCTGATGTCTGGATGATAAAATCCAGTTGTATCAGGTTATCTTCGTCTAACGTAGAGAGATTACTAATTACTTTAGTCGCTTGATCATATTGCCAATTCCCCTGTCCACCATCTAGGACAATTGGTTCATCGACCACGCCTTTTAGCTTAATGTCAATGGTTGCAGATTGGCTCTCGGCGGTTTCATTAAGAGGTGCTAAGCCATCAATAGTCGACTCTGTTGAAATGGCGGTTACTTGAAGGGATAGAGATTCAGTAAATGAGCTGATATCCGATTTTGGTTGAAGTAACGCCTCTGAATTGGCTAGAGCATTGGAGGTCACTAGGTAGGTATTAATACCGATAAGCGTAATCCCAGCTCCGACAGGCAATGTCCAACCATCTTGAACTTCTATGCGATAAGACAGAGACTCCGAGCCATCTGTGTCAGTGAGCCGCCCTAGGATGTACTCTTTTAAGTCAATCGCTTGGTCTTCAAGCCCCTGAATTTTTTTAACGGTCAGCGTAGGCACATCGACATCTGGAGATATATCGATAACAACTTGCTCAGTGATCTCCGCTGTTTTATCTTGCTCATCGGCAAACACACTACCCGATTCAGTCGTTACTGCCGTTACATCAAAAGTAAATCTTCCGGCTAAGTTTTCGTTAGATGTGATTTCAATTTGATCTAACTCGGATTGGCTATACGCTTTCCCTTCCTCAATAGCACTTCCGTTAAGTGTTAATATAAGCCCATCTGGAATATTCGAAATTTGGTAGTGGAGCGTTTCAGAACCGTCTTGGTCAAACTTTTCAGCGACAATATTGAGCGAAAGTGATTCAGCGGAATCTTCAACACTTTGATAAGAAAAGTCCGAATCATTAGACCACTCTGGCAAATCTGCAACCGGTAAAACGTTAACATTTAACGTGTTATTGCCTTGTAATACAAAACCATCTGGTTCGACATCAGATACGATTAATGCAGACACTGCTAACGAAACTTTGATAGTGTTGCCCGACAGGTTTAGTGCTGGTTGATAAGTGAGATCACCATTTGGAACAGTGAATATACCCACCCCCATTAGCTCTGTACCAGAAAGACTAATAAATCCGTCATTATCATCATCTTCAAGGCGCGCTCCGTCTAAAAACAGAGCCCCTCCTTGTAGAGATTCAACAGAGATCCTTATCGCTTCAACACGCTCATTATTCTCCGTATCCCCAGGAGAAACTCTAATCGGTAACGCGACTGGCGTAGGGTCTCCACTATTATTCGCGCCATTATCTTCTAACGTATCTACATTAACGGTTCGAATAAAGCCCCTAGCATCATCAAGAATTAATTGAGCTTCACTGCTTGCTTGGTCACCGTCTGCATCCGTCACAGTTATCGTTAGATCATCAAGCAAACCACCTACAGGCGTATTAACAATAAGCTCGGTAGTTAGCGTAAATGTCCCATCTTGAGCAATAGTCAGCGTTCCATATTTTAAGTTACCATCACTACTATTGATTAAATCGATGGTCCAAGCATCATCGCTAAATACCGAACTCGCCGTATCGTATGTTTCACCTGCATAGGTCAAACTTGAAATCAACGTGCCATCTGAACTGATTAAGTCGGCATTATTGCTAAACCAGTTTCCCGAAAACTCATCCCCCTCGGTAAGTTCAATTTCTATTGGTGAGCTTGTGTCTTCGGGGATATCATCCACTACACTTACGGTATATGTCTCAGCTTCAGACTGGTCGCCATCCTTATCAACGGCATAAATTGAAAAACTGAGTTCTAATGTGTTCTCGTCCGCTGGAACACCGTCAGGTTCATCGTGTTCAAGTGCACGGTATAGATCAAACTCGACAGTCCCATCGGTATTAAATCTAATTCTAAAGACGTCTTGCTCGCTTTCATCTCTTGCATATAACCAACCATTCGAGTCCGGTGAATCAAGCGCAACCAGGCTGCCACTACTTGTTTTATAGCCGAGCGCATTGAACATATCGATATTCACGCTCACACTGGCGATAGAGTCTGAACCTTGTAATAGCGTAATGGATGGTGACGAGCCCTCGATGCCAGAATCAAGCGAATCATCATTCAGCCCGCTTTCATTGACTGTGATTCCCTCTGTAATTACTAGTTCCGGAAACAAGCCATCATAGACCAGTATGTTGGACTCCGTAGAGATCTCGCTTCCATCAGAATCTCTCGCCACGATGGGCATAGAGATCGACAATTGCGTCCCATCACCTAAAACATGGTCAATCGAGTGATAAAGCTCTACAGTTACATTAACCGTAGACGTATCATTTGATGGCAAAGAGAAGTCACTAGGTAACGTGACCCTAAATACAACGTCTCCAGTGTCTGAAATTGCGTCAAAGCTTCCATCATTGTTATCGTACCAAGTGACAGCCTCTCCGTTGTAAGTAACAGCATCACCAAGTGTAGTTTTGACAGTATCTCCATCATTTATGTCAACACCCAGATACACAATCGGATCGAATGATGACGTAACTATCACATCCGTATTCGCTATGGCTGAAACACCATCAGGAGCAATGTTTGTATCGACAGGTGTTTCGGTCAACTCGACATTGCCACTATTGATTAGCGCTTGTCCATTGTCGTTATCTATCACATTAATGTCTAAAACGACCGACGTGTTATCTTGGTCTGAGTCCATTGCAGTAACAACGAGAGGTACGTTTGGATCAGTATTTTCTTGTTGGTCGAGAGCCTGAAAAAGCTCAAAGGAGTAGGTAATGTCGCTATTTGCATCAATAGGTAATGAAGCATTGAGGGTAGCTTGAAAGATGGGAATCTGAGTTTGCCCATCTTCGTCAAGAATATAACCATCAAGTGTTTTGCCATCCGCAGAGACTTGATAAAGCACAACTTGTTCACCACTCGTCAACAAGGGTTGTTCAGAGACGATGAACGACAAAGATTCGAGGTAATCACTGCCAACCTCAACTTGAAAATTCCCTGAGCTCAACACACCTCCATTTGCGAGATCAGATTCTTTTACTTCTACCCCATTCAAATTATTTAAAGTTGGGTCTGCGCCATCCTTTAGAACATAGTCAATTTCATTCTCTACAAGCGGTGTGGCATCTAAATCTACGCCACCAATGGTCAACGGGAAAGTGACCGTATCACTGCTATTGAATTGATCGATAGGGTGCTCAAGAGTAAGCGAAATTGAAGCTAATACATCGTTACCCGATTCAACGCCACTCAATGTTAACGTAAATACAGTGACACCATTGGCAAATGCTGTAATTTGCTTTCCACTGGAGCTTAACGTGTAGCTAAGCTCATTATCAGAGACTGAGCTTGTAAGCCCTAATGTTTCTAACTTAGTAATAGATGACCCACCAAAATACAAACTACTCGGATCCGGGTTGTCAGATCCCGCGACAATATTGACAGTTCCTTCAGAGTTCAATATCGGGCCATCCAAAGGGACTTCTGTTACGTCTATAGTCGCATTGCCTACGTAACCTGCTTGTCCATCACTAATATCAATCGTCGCGTTAGCCAAGCCATAGTCTTGGGAGTCATCTGCAGCTAAATAGCTGAAAGAAACACTTTGCTCGACCGAATGATCTAGGTTTCGACCTGCATCAAACTGCCAAGAGCCATCAGAAAATACGGTTAATTCGCCTTTTTCTAAACTAAAACTTACGGATCCCCCCTCTAGAATTGACTTCTGCTCCCCGCCAGCCTCTACAAATTTCACATAAAGTGTTCCATCAAGATCAATATCATTTTCAAGTAGATTGCCCGTAATTGTTTGATCTTCTAAGACTGAGTATGTGTCATCTCTAATCACCGGATCAGAGTCATAAATAGTAATCGTTAACGGTGCCACAACCGTCTCTTGTGTACCGTCAGCATCACTTTGAATGCTTTCAACCAATACGTTAGTCACCAGCTCATCTTGACCTACACCATGATCAATCGCTTCATAAAAAGTAATTTGAACCGTACCATCATCATTGACTTCTGCTGAGAAAACTAATCGGTCGTCGGTCGATGTTCCTTGTAAGCTCAACCCATCTTCTGCAACAACAACATTAATAGATTGACCGACCGATGTAAGCGCGCTCAAACTTGGCTGCTCTGCATGCAGTGCTGGCACACCATTTTCTATGTTGATGGCTGCCGAGCTGCTTTGCTCACCAAAAAATCCAACGATGTTTTCAGAAAATACCGTTGAACCGGGTAGCACTATTGTTGGCATGGTATCGACCGCATGGTTGCCGGCGGTATCCAACACTTCAGCTTCAATGGTCCACGTGCTGTTTAGATTGAGAGTGTTTACGTCAATTCCAGTTACTGTCCACGAACCTGATGCATCAACAAGGCCAGTAAAATTCAGCGTGCTGTCTCCGTCACTTACCCGAATCGTCACTGCCAGACCTTGCTCTACACCATTGGTTGTCCCTCTCATTTCCGTGACTATACCCTCACGGAAATCATCAATGGCAAGACCACCGCTAATATAAAAATCCGTATCGAT
>NZ_JAWOTS010000034.1:0-8838 GCF_033338975.1 Vibrio sp. Vb0349
GTTCGCCGTCGTTTTGGAGGGATCAGTGAGCGAGTTTCTGACCGTTCGGCTGAGTAGCGAACAACAAAGTACCATTCCTTGGGTGGTGTGGTCGACAGATCAACAGGAAGTGATTGCTAGCGGTGAAATCGCCGGGTGGGAACACTTAGATGAATTGGTCTCATATGCTGGTCAGCGCCAAGTTGTGGCGCTGTTGGCGAGTAATGATGTGGTCCTGACGCAAGTGGATATACCGCCTGGTGCAACACGCCAATTCGAGGCGATGTTACCGTACTTAGTGGAAGACGAAGTTGCTCAGGACGTTGATGGCCTGCACTTTAGCGTGTTGGGTAAACAAGCGGATAAAGCGCAGATTTGCGCAGTTGAACGTGCTTGGATTCAGACTGTACTGCAACGTTTCTCAAGCCAAGGTATCGCCATTAAACGCATTTTACCCGATGTGCTTGCGTTACCGGTTCGTGGAGATCACAGCAGTGCTGCAATGATTGGCGAGCAATGGCTAATTCGTCACTCTGTGACAGAGGGCGCGGTTGTCGACGCTTCTTGGTTAGACCTTTACCTCTCTTCTTATCTACAAAATCATGAAGGTTGGAAGCTCGATTGCTATAGCTCGGTCCCGGAATCTGCGTTACCTGAAATATGGGAGCCGCAACCAGAAGAAATGACGATGGCTTTACTGGCGAAGGGGGTGACAGAAAGCAAAGTCAATTTGCTGACTGGGATCTTCAAGCCGAAATCTTCTTGGGGTAAATACTGGAAGCTCTGGCAAAAAGCCACCATTGCTGCGGGGGTGCTTATCGTTGTCATGGTTGCGCAGCAGTTGCTCGTGGTCCACAAGTACGAAGCACAAGCTCAAGCGTATCGTGAGGAGAGTGAGCGTATTTTCCGCCAAGTGTTCCCAAATAAAAGACGCATTCCTACCGTTAGTTACCTCAAACGACAAATGGATGATGAAGAGCGCCGCTTATCTGGTGGAGGTGGTCAGCAGGCAATGTTGTCATGGTTGGCGGCATTACCCGCGACGCTTGGTCAGGTCAGCGACTTGGAGATCACTAGCTTTAAATACGACGGACAACGTGGCGAAGTACGTATTCAGGCTCGTAGTTCAGACTTCCAACCTTTTGAGCAGGCTCGTGTGAAATTGGCAGAGAAGTTTAATGTTGAGCAAGGTCAGTTGAACCGTAGCGATAACGTTGTGGTTGGCAGCTTTGTTTTGAAGCGTTTGTGAGGTGATGATGAAAAATTTAATTTCTCAAGCTCAGGTTTGGTGGAGCAGCATCTCGCAGCGTGAGCAGCGTTTGGTCATGGGATGTGGCGCTATTGCCGTTATCGGTATTATTTATTGGGGTTTATTACAACCAATGAGTCAAAGTGCGGAGCTAGCTCAGTCACGTATTCAAAGTGAAAAGCAGTTGCTAGCTTGGGTACAAGATAAAGCGGATGGCATCACTGCACTGCGAAAAAGCAGCGGTGTGAGCTACTCTAGTCAACCGTTGAATCAGTTAGTTTCTTCTTCAGCTCGTCGTTATAAAGTTGAGTTGATTCGAGTACAACCTCGTAATGAGAGCGTTCAAGTGTGGATCAAACCACTCGCGTTTAATCAACTAGTGGATTGGTTACGTTACTTGAAAGAGCAACAGGGTATTGAAGTCGAATTTTTAGATATCGACCGAACAGAGCAAGCGGGCATGATCGATGTAAACCGCCTTCAGTTTAAGCGAGGTTAAGGTGAAGCGAGCAGTACTTTACGTTGTTATCTTTATCGTCTTTTTTTCAGTCAGTCTTTTAATGGGATTACCAGTCTCTTGGGTGTTACAACAAGCACCAACAGTGAGAGGCCTGGACATTCAAGGAGCCAACGGTTCGGTATGGCAAGGTCAAGCTGCTAGTATTCGTTGGCAGCGCCAGAACCTTGGAGAAGTTAATTGGGATTTCCAATGGTCGAGTCTACTGACAGGTAAAGCTGAGTTTGCTGTGCGCTTTGGTCGTGGTAGTGAAATGGACGTTCGTGGGCGCGGTTTTGTCGGCTATAGCTTAAGTGATGGCCCTTATGCCAAAAACTTAGTTGCCTCGATTCCGGCGGTAAAAGTTGTTGAGCAAGCGCGCCTCCCTGTGCCTGTTGGTGTTGATGGGCAGCTTGAGCTGAATATTCGTCATGCGACTTATGCTGCGCCTTGGTGTAAGAACGGTGAAGGCACTTTAGTATGGAATGCCAGTGGTATTCAAAGCCCCGTTGGCAGCTTAGATCTCGGTCCTGTGATTGCCGATATAAACTGTCAGGATAGTGTATTGACGGCAACTGGTGAGCAGAGCAGCAAACAAGTCTCTGCGGCGTTTTCCGCTGAACTGATGCCTAATCAACGGTACTCAACCAAAGCGTGGTTCAAACCTGGTGCAGAGTTCCCATCCAGCATGGGGGAGCAACTGAAATGGTTGGGTAAGCCGAATGCTCAAGGTCAATATGAGTTTAACTACCAAGGGCGCTTCTAACCTATCGTGACAAAATCCAATATCTTAAAAGAGCTGCTATTGTGCAGCTCTTTTTGCTTTTGGATCATTGTAAGCTAAAACCTCTATTCGCTGTACATTGGGAATGAATGGAAATTTAAAACCATGATTTTTAATTGATTTGTTTTCTTTCGTTCAGCTTTACAGGCAATTGGAACATAGTAGGCCAAATACTCCAAGTGCTGTACAGAAGGTCAAAAAGAAAAGGCCACGAAGATATTCGTGGCCTTTCTATTGCTAGAATTTTGTGCTCTAAATTTTACCGATAGGGCGCTTAATCTTTGCGTTGTAAAATCTCATTCCAAGGTAAATCCGCATCACCAAGAACAATAAAATTCGGGTTTTCTAGTGTTTCCCGCTCGTTATATGACAGCGGTTCTAATTGCGTGCTGAGAATACGTCCGCCAGCTTCTTCAACAATGCATTGTGTCGCAGCGGTGTCCCACTCACCTGTTGGACCTAGTCGGAGATAGCAATCTACCGCCCCTTCCGCGACGAGGCATGCTTTCAATGCCGCAGAACCGAGCGGTATTAAGTCGTAATTCCAGGCGCTGCTCATACGGTTAGTAATACGATTGATGTCTTGGCGACGACTAATAGCAATTGCGATGCTTTGCTCTGGCTGTTCGTGTTTGTGTGTATGGATTTTGACGCTGTCCGACATGTCGGGAATTTTCCAGGCGCCTTTGCCATTATAAGCGTAGTAAGTCACGCCAGATACAGGACCGTAAACGACGCCCATGGTTGGTCGATTGTTGTCGACCAACGCGATAATAGTGGCAAAGTCACCACTGCGAGCGATGAATTCTTGAGTACCATCAAGAGGGTCGACTAACCAATAACGTTCCCACTGAGCGCGTTGCTCTAAGCTTATGTCTGCGTCTTCTTCTGACAACACGGGAATGTCAGGCGTCAGATCACTCAAGCGTTCAGTGATGAACTTGTGAGCTGCAATATCTGCACTTGTTACGGGAGTTTCGTCACTTTTGGTGTAGGCCTCGTATTGCTTCTTTTCATATATTTCGAGGATCATTTGCCCAGCACTGCGGGCAATATCGATGACTTGAGGAAGTAGGTGAGATAGATCTTTTGTCATTGGCATAAGTGATAGTCCTTACTCACAGTGTTATTCGGTTCTAATGACCGTTATTGGTTATGCTTGTGAGTGGTGTTTGGTAAGTGTTTCAGTGCCAACATTAGCGCTGTGATGCTTCGTGCTTCACAGAAATCCATGTGAGTTAATAACTCTTCGGCTTGCGCAAGTGGCCAACGCACAATTTCCAGTGGTTCAGGCTCATCGCCTTCTTGCTTCTCTGGATAAAGCGCCTGTCCTAAAAATAGAGTCATTTTGCTCGAAAAGTAAGATGGCGCGAGGATAACTTGTTTCAACGGGGTTAACTGATTACAGCCAAAGCCGATTTCTTCTTTTAACTCACGATCCGCAGCTTGGTGTGGTGTTTCTCCTGGGTCAATCAGCCCTTTTGGGAAACCTAGCTCGTAACGTTCAGTTCCAGCGGCGTATTCACGCACCAGTAATAAATCGCCTTGTTCTGTTACAGGAACCACCATTACAGCATCTCGTCCACTTGGCTTCATACGCTCATAAGTACGATGCTCACCATTGGAAAAACGAAGGTCGAGCGCTTCCACAGCAAACAGTTTGGATTTTGCAACCGTCTGGCATGAGAGTATCTCTGGTGGGGTTCGTTTCGGCATGACGCTGGCTCCTTGGTGTCGTTGGCGTTTACGAGATGCGTAAGATTCTTAATATATGAGAACTCCGCCTGAGTTTCTAGCGGATTTTACGAGTCGAGCTAAGCATCTCAGCATCACCTCAGTATCGATACAAAAATGGGAGACCGAAGCCTCCCATTTTCTGACAGTGTTTACTCTTAGTAGTAAGAGTGATCACCACGGTCATGTTCTGTAGCATCACGAACTGCGGTTAGTTCACCAATGAACTGGTTTAGCAGCTCTTTCTCGATGCCTTCTTTTAGTGTTACGTCAACCATAGAACAGCCATTACAACCGCCACCAAATGCAACAATCGCAACACCGTCTTCAGTGATCTCAACCAAGTTTACGTGACCACCGTGGCCAGCAAGTTGTGGGTTCACTTGAGTTTGGATAACGTACTCAACGCGCTCAACCAGTGGTGCGTCGTCCGCAACTTTACGCATTTTAGCGTTAGGTGCTTTTAGCGTTAGCTGAGAGCCCATTTTATCGGTAACAAAATCGATTTCAGCGTCTTCAAGGAATGGCAGGCTTAGCTCATCCACGTAAGCTGAAAAACCGCTGTAAGAGAGTTCAGTGTCGGTCGATTCTACTGCTTCTGGTGGGCAGTAAGACACGCCACACTCAGCGTTTTGTGTACCTGGGTTCACAACGAAAATACGAATGTTAGTGCCTTCAGGTTGTTGACCTAAAAGGTTAGCGAAATGCGTTTGCGCAGTTTCTGTAATAGTAATATTTGACACGACGAATACCCGAGTAAATTTGTAGGTTACTGCTGCTATTCTACTCTTGTTGACGTATGGGTCTAGTCTTTTTGATGCTAAGGCATGGCGAAGCGATCTAGAGAGAACGAGGAGCAGGTGTTCTGCAGATGCAGTAAATATCGATGCTTTCTACGCCAACTTCAAGTAGTAAATGACATAATTGTCGGACGGTACTGCCTGTGGTGACTACATCATCGACGATGGCAACATGGGAAGAGTGAGGTTGCTTATTGAGAATAAACGCGCCTTTTAAGTTTTGTTCACGGCTTGTTTTGGTATTACCACGCTGTGATTGGGCGAGCTTTACTCGACGAAAGACCTTCGCATCAAAATTAGTCTGCAATTGCTTGGCGAGGTGTCGGGCTAAAACATCACTTTGATTAAAACCCCGGCGCAGGTAACGCTGCCAGTGCAATGGCACACTGGTAATGATTGGAGCTGGCGTGGTGATGCGCTGTGCCAGTTGCTCGGTTAATGCTTTTACATGCCAAGACTCTCCGTGATCTTTAAAGCGTTGTACTTCCCGTGAAAGGGGAAAGTCGTAATCGCCTAACGTGTATAGCCTTTGCCATGGCGGTGGCTCTGAAAGACATTCACCACAAATACTATCCGTACTCATTTCTTCTTTCTGTAATGATAAACCGCAGCGTTGACATCGTTTTACCGGAGTTAGGTATTTTAAACAGTGCTCGCACCAGCGCAGAGTATTTGTGTGGCTTGGTGTTTGAATAGGGAACCGACACAGGCCGCATTGACTGCTCAATACACGATGCATGATGTTTTGCCAGTGATGAGATAACATAGCGTTTATTCATGATGATATTTTACTCAGCCTAACGCTTGGCTGAAGCCGTAGGGAATAAAATAAGTGGGAGAGATTGAGAGCATGAGCACGAAATTACACTGGCAGTCATTTGGTCAGGGACCAGATTTGGTGTTACTTCATGGGTGGGGCATGAATGGTGCGGTATGGCAGCAGACAGTCGAGTCTCTTCAACCTTATTTCCGAGTTCATGTGGTTGACCTTCCGGGGTACGGACATAGCGCCGAATCTCATGCTGAAGATTTAGACCATATTGCTAACTTGGTGGTGCAAGGTGCGCCAGAGAAAGCGATTTGGCTTGGTTGGTCCCTCGGAGGTTTAGTGGCGACGCATGTGGCATTAAATATGCCCGAGCGCGTGGCTAAGTTGATTACGGTTGCCAGCTCACCTAAATTTGCCGCAGAAAAACCGTGGCGTGGCATTCAACCGAATGTACTGAGTGCGTTCACCTCTCAGTTGCTAGAAGATTTCTCACTGACCATTGAGCGCTTTATGGCGTTGCAAGCGATGGGCAGCCCATCAGCGCGTAAAGACGTTAAACAGCTCAAGCAAGCGGTACTATCGCGCCCTCAGCCAAACCCTGAATCGCTGTTGGTTGGGCTAAACATCCTTGCTGATGTGGATCTGCGCGATGCGTTGACGTCTCTTTCTGTTCCAATGTTGCGTCTTTATGGCCGTTTAGATGGGTTGGTGCCAATTAAAGTAGCTAACGATTTAAGTGAACAGTTGCCTCATACCCAGCAGTTTGTTTTTAATCAGTCCTCTCATGCGCCTTTTATCACCGAACATGACGAATTTTGTGTTCAAATCCGAGAGTTTGCTCACGATTGAGCAAGTACGAGCGGAAATACCTCAAGTTGTTTAAAAAGTGGTCGATATAAAGGCTGGTGAGGTTTTATTAGCCAATAAAGCTAAGCCATATTGACGAGTTGGGCGACTCTGAGGAGGGTTCGCAATGATTGTGTCACCGACCAACGTAAGTGTGCCACTGATCGCCCCATCCGTGAATGTGCAGACGGAACAAGCAGCTCGCGACAATAAAGTCCGAGAGCCTGTAACGCCAACGGTCGCATTGGCCAAAACCAATGCAGAGCGAAAAGTAAAAGGTGATGACAAGCGCCGACGTCAGTCTTCTTGGGATCCTTCAGAGCATCCTGATTATGATATGGAAACGGAAGTCGACACGCGTTATCAAGAAGAGCCGGAAGATACACTAGAACGGCTTTTTAGTTTGCTTGCGCTCAAATCGTATAGTGAAGACCAGGGGAAAGGCTACGCGATCCGCTTTCGCTTACCAAAGCGCATTTTGGATGCTGCGATCAATGAAGGATTAATGGAAAAGCGCAGGAAGGTGATCAAGTTTCATTATGGTCATGCAGTCGCTCCCCATACACCGTCAGAAGTGATAGCAGTATTATGACGACTCAATATCCTACTCAAACAAAAACGCTCCAAGCAGGTTGACTGATTGGAGCGTTTTCTTTTTAGTTATGAAAGCTCGTTAGCGGTGAAGCCTAGGTAAGATTACTTTTTCGCTCTAGCAAACGCTGCAGCAAATGCACCGCCCATCGCGCTGTTCGATGACGAATCATCACGGCGAGGCTGACGACGCTGCGGTTGGTCATTACGACGCGGCGCTGCTGATGAGCGTTGGCTACGGTTGTCTTGACCCGGTTCGTCGTTCATACGCATCGATAGACCAATACGTTTACGCTGCACGTCAACTTCCATCACTTTCACTTTGACGATGTCGCCCGCTTTCACCACTTCACGTGGGTCAGACACATAACGATCTGTCAGTGCAGAGATGTGTACGAGACCATCTTGGTGAACGCCGATATCAACGAAGGCACCGAAGTTGGCTACGTTCGATACCACACCTTCTAGAATCATGCCCGGTTCCAAGTCAGATACCGAGTTTACACCCTCTGCAAACGTCGCCGTTTTGAATTCTGGACGTGGGTCACGACCCGGCTTGTCTAACTCTTTGATGATGTCTGTAATGGTTGGAACGCCGAAGTTATCGTCGGTGTAATCGACCGCATGCAGACCTTTAAGGAAGCTTGAATCACCAATCAGTGCTTTGATATCTTTGTTGTTCTTCTCAGAAATCGCTTTGACCACTGGGTACGCTTCTGGGTGAACCGCAGACGCATCAAGTGGGTTCTTACCATCCATGATTCGTAGGAAGCCTGCACACTGCTCGAACGCCTTAGGACCTAAACGAGGTACTTTCTTTAAGGTTGTACGTGCTTCGAAGCGGCCGTTCTCATCGCGGAAGTCGACAATGTTCTGCGCGATGGTACTTGATAAGCCTGCTACGCGCGTCAGTAGCGCCGCAGAAGCGGTGTTCACATCAACACCAACCGCGTTTACACAGTCTTCCACAATCGCATCTAGGCGTTTTGCCAACATAGATTGGCTTACATCGTGCTGGTATTGACCCACACCAATAGATTTCGGATCAATTTTCACGAGTTCAGCCAATGGATCTTGCAAACGACGTGCAATCGACACTGCACCACGCAGTGATACGTCCATATTCGGGAACTCTTTTGCTGCAAGCTCAGACGCTGAGTAAACCGATGCACCCGCTTCACTTACGATGATCTTCTGAACTTTCAGGTTGCCACGTTTGATGACGTCTGCGACAAAGCTGTCGGTTTCACGTGAAGCCGTACCGTTACCAATCGCAATCAAATCCACGTTGTACTTACGCACCAACTGCTCAACGATTTGTGCTGACTTGTCGTATTGTTTTTGTGGTGGGTGAGGGTAGATGGTTTCGGTTGCAAGCACTTTACCTGTTGAGTCGACAACCGCGATTTTTGAACCTGTACGCAGACCCGGATCGAGACCAAGTGTTGCACGAGGGCCAGCCGGTGCTGCCATCAACAAGTCTTTTAGGTTAGTGGCGAATACTTCAATCGCTTCGATTTCAGCGCGCTCTTTCATTGCGCCCATTAGCTCGGTTTCCATGTGCATCGATACTTTGATGCGCCATGCCCA
>NZ_JAWOTS010000034.1:8938-31239 GCF_033338975.1 Vibrio sp. Vb0349
AGGGTGACAGCGGCGTTGACTTGCTCTGGGCGAACATTCAGTTCTTGAGCAATCATGCGACAGATAGCTTGGCTCATCCGTGTTTTCTCTTTTAATTCGGTTTGGGTTGTATAGAACATTGGGGTCATTCGAAGAATTTGCAATGTTTTAAATTAACGAGGCAAAAATTTACCGGGCGCTGGTGGACATCAGTCAGATTTATGTCAAAACTGTAATTAAATTGAGAACTTATATCCGCAGTTATCGACTAACCTAATTCCACGGTTGTTGATATCACTAAATGTACCTCGGCTTATACGGATAATCATGATGAAAAAAATGTCTTTGGCGTTAGCGCTTACGAGTGCCTTACTTGTCGCCCCGCTTAGTTGGGCGCAATCTATCTCAGGAACCACACAAGCTCCCGTTTATCAGCTCGATAACAAATTGGTACTAGGGCGTGTGGAGAGCGTCTACTACAGTGACATTCCGGAACTAAAAGCGGTGCCATTTATTGGCAAGATTGATACTGGTGCAGATACGACATCGATGCATGCGGAGAATATCCATGTCAGTAGCTCACACCCAGATTACCAAGATTTGAAAGATAACGAGTTACTTTGGGCGATTGTCGATGACTTAGGTGGTACGAAGGCAAAGTGGGACGCCGACAGCTTTAAGCCATATCAAGTAAAGGTTAGCTTTACGGTTCCTCACCCTTATACAGGGAAGGAAATACAGATTACCGATGATCTGGAAAGAGTGAGCGCGATTCGCAGCCGAACAAGCAAAAAGCCCATCCTACGCCCGACAATAAAAATGCCGATGACAATCGCTGGTCACACCGTTGATACGGAAGTGAACCTGACCAAGCGTACGCAATTCTCTTCTCCTATCTTGATTGGTAAAACCTATCTCGATGATAACGCATGGGTCTTCGCTGGTTACGATTACCTTCAAGAACAGCCACGCGCAAAAATGATTGGCAAAAAAGAGACGGTTGAAGTCGAAGGTGTGCCATATAAGATCAGCATCTCAACTTCTAGCCGTTATACCAACGTCCATGCACTGGACATCAAGGTAGACAAAAAGCATAACGAAGTCTCTTTTATGTTAGAGGGCGAGAATGGCAAGCGTCATCCAATGACATTACCCTTGGTACGAATGCTGAAAACGACCAAAAGCGAGCGCCCTTTAGTCTATTTACCCGTCAAAGTCGGCGAAAATGAAACTCAACGTTGGTTGGTGTATCTGCGTGATCGCAGTAAGTTCAGTTCGCAAATTCGCTTAGGTCGGGACGTCGCGAGTCAGCACTTTGTTATTGATACGGACAGAGAAAATCTACTGGGTGGCGTAGAAAAAACGTTCAAAAGCGCGCTCAAATCAAAACCTCTTGTCGTTTCACCAGAAGAACAGGTCACCATTGATGGTTATACCGTCCCTGCTTACCCCACTTTTACTGTGAAAACGCCATTACTGCGTGTAAATGGGTTTGAAGTAACAGAAAAAGGTAAGGATGAATCCGTCACGTTTTATTTAATGAACGATGAGGGGAAAGAAGAAAAAATCACCAAACCAGTGTTGAAAAAGCTCAAGGTTGGCAGCGCGGTTCGCCCTGTTGTCGAAGGAGACTTTCTTCTCGGTAGAAAAGACACATCAATGAAGTTTGCGCTCGATGTGCTTGATGAGGGTGACACTCAACCCTTTTTCGTCTTTGGTCATGACATAGCCAAGGGTGGTGTGTTGCTGAACACTCGCGCAGACCATCTACTAGATGCAAGGCCACTTTTCAAAGCTGGCCATATCGAAGTGGCTGAAGTTGAGGGGATGTCTTTCCCTGTGAAGTTAGACACGGGTGCAGATGTAAGCTCAATCAATGCTAAGAACATCAAGCAGTTTAAGAAAGACGGCAAAGACATGGTGAGCTTTACCTATGAGAACGATCTTGGCATGAAACAGGCGTTTACCAAGCCTGTTGTTGATGTCATGCGTATTAAAGCGAAGAAAGGCGAGAAAGCGAACGTACGCCCTGTGGTTGAAATGCATGTTAAGCTTGGCGAATTAGAGAAGAAGATTCGAGTCAACTTACAGGACCGAGGTCGCTTCCATTACAGCATGATTTTAGGTAAAAACTTCCTAAAACATGGCGCGGTTGTTTCGAGTGATACGAATTACATCGTGACGCAAAAACCGGATTACGAAAAGTAACACTCTGGCCGCCTTATCACCTTGATACCCAAAGCCTGAACAACGTTGGATCTTTGGGTATATCATCTCCTTAATGCTGCCAAAGAGCAGCATTTTTTAGTTGAGATAGGAGTTAATTTGAAAACTAAGCTGATTACACGAGAAGGTTACAACAAACTCAAACAAGAGCATGATTACCTTTGGAATGAAAAGCGCCCGGAAATCACCAAGATCGTCACTTGGGCGGCGAGCCTGGGCGATCGCTCAGAAAATGCGGATTACACCTTCAATAAACGTTTACTCCGTCAGATCGACCGTCGTGTCCGCTTCCTTCGTAAATTCCTGCCAGAAGTCACGATCGTTGACTATTCTCCGCAACAAGAAGGCAAAGTCTTTTTTGGTGCATGGGTGGAAATAGAAAATGAGGTAGGAGAAGTGAAAAAGTTTCGTATTGTCGGGCCTGAAGAGATTTATGGCGATGCGAAAGACTACATCTCTATCGATTCACCTATGGCGCGAGCGATGTTGAAAAAACAAGTGGATGAAGAGTTCACGGTACGCACCCCAGAAGGTGAAAAAGAGTGGTTCATCAACTCAATTGAATACACTCAACCGGCCTCGGAAGACTGAGGCTTTATCACCGATTCAAGTCTCATGAAGTTCACTAGAAGTGACTTGGGTCTCAACGTCAGAATATTTGGTATAAAGGCATGGTGCCTTTCTCGGAGAAGTAAAATGAACAAAGCAGTCATGTGTAGTGCTGCACTAACAATAGGTTTCTCACTTTCAGTTTTTGCTCAAGATGAAGTGAAAGGCTGTGACGCTAAAGAGTTAGCGGTAGAGCAGCAGCTTGAGTATGCAAAAGCGCAAGGTAATGAGCATCGCATTAAAGGCTTGGAGCAAGCACTTTCCGCTATCCAGAATGAATGCTCGGAAGGTGAGCTGCGCCAAGAGCTGCAAGCAGAAGTGGAAGAAAAGATTAAAGAAGTTGAGGAGCGAGAGGAAGAATTAGTCGAAGCTCAGCATTCAGGTAAAGCAGACAAAATTGAGAAAAAACGTCACAAGTTGGCGGAGGCACAGCAAGAGCTGCTTGAGGCCAAACGTGAACTGGAATGGAATTATGGTCAATAGTAGGTGCTGAAAATACCTGCTAGAGAGAGAATAAAGCGCTTAAGATAAAAAGAGTAACAATTTGCTTGAGCACGTTAGGAAAAACAGTGATACATTTTCGACAATAGACGCTTCTGAAAGGATGTTTCAATGCAAGAAAATCATAAAATTTTAGTGGTTGATGACGATGCTCGTTTACGTGCTCTATTGGAGCGTTACCTTTCTGAGCAAGGTTTTCAGGTACGAAGTGTCGCCAATGGCGAACAGATGGATCGCCTACTGACGCGCGAAAACTTTCACTTAATGGTGCTGGACCTAATGTTGCCAGGTGAAGACGGTTTGTCAATTTGTCGTCGTCTACGCCACGCGAACAATATGTTGCCAATCTTAATGCTCACCGCGAAAGGTGATGAAGTGGACCGCATCGTAGGTCTTGAGGTAGGGGCGGATGATTATTTGCCAAAACCGTTTAACCCACGCGAATTATTGGCTCGCATCAAGGCCGTATTACGCCGCCAAACTGTAGAGTTGCCGGGTGCACCAAGCACGGAAGAAAAAGTGGTGGAGTTCGGGGAGTTCCGACTCAATCTAGGCACTCGCGAGATGTTCCGCGGTGACGAGGCAATGCCACTCACCTCTGGAGAGTTTGCTGTTCTAAAGGCGCTCGTGATGAATGCACGTGAGCCAATGTCACGAGACAAATTGATGAACATGGCGCGTGGCCGTGAATATTCTGCAATGGAACGTTCTATTGACGTACAAATCTCACGTTTACGTCGCATGTTAGAAGACGATCCGAGCAAGCCGCGCTACATTCAAACCGTATGGGGCCTAGGTTATGTTTTCGTCCCAGACGGCAAAGAGGTGTAACCTCTTCACTCCATAGCCAGCACTTGGCTATAGCAACTTCAGCCTTCATTACCTTCCCTTTGAAGGCTGAAATTTCGCGATTAGGACCACTAGGAACGTTCCATGCGCATCCGAAGTTCACTGACACAATCTATTCTGCTGTTCATCTCTTTGCTTCTCGCGAGCCAAGTTTTCTCTTACTACGCCGTTTTTAACTACGCGTTGATGCCGAGTTTGCAGCAGTTCAATAAAATTCTCGCCCATGAGCTCAATTTGGTGCTTGATGATGAAGGACCTTTAAAGTCTGATGCACCGTTAAGGCGTCAATTGTTAGAAAGATTAGGGGTGACGGTTCATAGTCTCGATAGCGATAAGGCGATTGAATTTCATCACGCAATGTCGATTGATTTGATGTCTGAAGAAATGAGCCAAGAGCTGGGTTCGCCCACAGAAGTGCGCTTATTGCTTGGCGATGAAAGTTACATTTTGTGGATGCACATCGAAAAGTTGCCGAACTCCATCATTCGTATTCCGTTATCTGAGCTGCAAGAAGAAGATTTTGCCCCGCTGTTTCGTAACAGCTTGATTATGGCGCTGCTGATCATTGCAGGTGGTTGGTTGTTTATTCGTTTGCAAAACCGTCCACTTTTGGCTTTAGAGAGAGCCGCGAAAGACGTCGGTCGAGGTGAGATCCCGCCCCCCTTAGCAGAGAAAGGCGCATCGGAGATTCGCTCTGTAACTCGAGCCTTTAATCAAATGTCGAAAGGTATTCAAGAGCTAGAAGAAGACCGAGCCTTATTAATGGCAGGGATTAGCCATGACTTACGAACACCTCTGACGCGTATTCGCCTAGCGACAGAAATGATGTCTCCTGAGGACAGCTATCTTGCGGAGGGGATCATTAGCGATACGGAAGAATGTAATGAGATCATCAGTCAGTTTATGGATTACCTCAAACCGGTGAACCAAGAATCGTTTGAAGCGGTTGATATCAGTACGATTGCCAGTGACGTCGCCAGTTCTGAAGGTGGTTATGAGGTTGAAATTGAAACAGATCTTAATCTTAACTTGCCGCCAGCCAAAGGAAGCGCGATTGCGATTAAGCGGGCGATCAGTAACTTAGTTGTGAATGCGCTACGCTATGGCAATGGCTGGGTCAAAATCAGCACTGGTGTGACAGCAGATAAGCAGCTAGTGTGGATTTCAGTAGAGGACAACGGACCGGGTATCGAGCATTCCCAAATCGCGAGGTTATTTGAACCCTTTACGCGTGGTGACACCGCTCGCGGTAGTGAAGGCACTGGGCTAGGGTTGGCGATTGTGAAGCGTATAATCAGCCAACATTCAGGCTCTGTGGTGATGCGTAATCGCAGTGAAGGCGGTTTAATCGCTCAAATCAGCTTTCCTACCAAGTAAGTCGATGGCCTGCACCCTTTAAACAAAAAGCCCAACCTAAATAGGTTGGGCTTTTCTTATTCTCAATAATCTTAAGACTCTTTCACTTCCTGAGGAAGTTCATCTTCGTCTTCCAGTTTCTCTGGCAGAAGTAAATTTAAAATGATCGCAGTGATGCCACCTGCTGCAACACCAGTTGAGAAAATACTCTTAATAAATTCTGGCATAAATTGCAGGATCTCTGGTTTTTGTGCGATACCAAGTCCCATTGAGAAGGATAAGGCCATGATCAGAATTGCGCGGCGATCGAGCTCAACACGAGAGATAATACGCACACCAGCGGCAGCAATCGTACCAAACATGACAATCGTTGCGCCGCCAAGTACTGGCTCAGGAATCAGCTGAACAAAGCTAGCGACGCCAGGAAACAAGCCAAGAATCACTAACATGCCTGAAATAAAGTAACCCACGTAGCGGCTCGCGACTCCTGTTAGCATGATGATGCCGTTATTCTGGCTAAACGTTGAGTTCGGGAAGCTGTTGAAAACGGCTGCGATTGCAGAGTTTAAGCCGTCTGCTAACACACCGCCCTTAATGCGTTTCATGTACACTGGGCCTTTTACTGGCTCACCAGACACTTCAGATGTTGCGGTAATATCACCGATGGCCTCTAGTGCGGTAATAAAGAAAATCAGTACCAGCGGAATGAACAGAGACCAGTCAAACGATAAGCCATATTGCATTGGTACGGGCAGTGCTACGATCTCGGTTGCGCCTAGCTGAGAAGTATCTACCATCCCCATAAAATACGCCATGATGTAGCCCACTAGCATCGCAATCACGATTGAAGCCACACGGATGTATGGGTTTTTCGAGCGGTTTAAAATCACAATTAATCCAAGTACCGTCCCAGCCAGAGCAAGTTTGTCTAAGCTGCCGAAGGTTCCTTCATTTAATGCTGCGTAGCCACCGCCCATTGATACTAAGCCGACTTGAATCAGTGTGAGACCGATAAGAGTGACGACGATGCCTGAAACAAGCGGAGTGATGATTCGGCGGGCATGCTCCAACACGCGAGATAGAAAAATTTCTGCAAATGATGCGACTAAAATCGTACCAAAAATGGCAGCCATCATGGTGCTGATGTCTGCTCCACCGGCTTTCAGCGATAGGCCTGCACCAATAATAGGACCTAAAAAGTTAAAGCTGGTGCCTTGAACAGAGAGCAAACCAGAGCCAATTGGGCCAACGGTGCGAATTTGAATAAACGAAGACACGCCTGACGCAAACAAAGACATGCTGATGATGGTATTCGTTTGGTCTGCTGGTACACCCAAAGACTGACAGATGATCAGTGACGGAGTGATAACCGCGACGAACATCGCCAATAAGTGCTGAAGTGCGGCAAAAATGGTTTGAGGCAAAGGTGGTCGATCGTTGAGTTGATAGACCAGTTCCGAAGATCGGTTTGAAGTTGTCATTGTTTGTCTCGCTAGTCGCAATATTTCCCTAGTTCTCGCTGAATGGGAGAGCAGGGTGGAGTTGACGTCGTTACCTGTGATTGCTGTTAATCAGAGTCAACTCAGGTTGGTGGAGTGTGATCTAACACACTTAAAAATTTGTGCGCGATTATAGAGAGATTTACTCAAAAAGCAAACGTTTGCTTTGTTTTTGGCGTATTAAAAAACGAGCCATTTGGCTCGCTTTCAATCATTACGCTTTGGAGTAAATATCCCGCTCACCCAACCAGCGATCGATAATCGCTGTTGCGTTAGTCGGGTAATTGTCATGAATATGACGCGCAATACGCTGAACTTCGGGAATCAGGCGTTGATCTCGAACTAAGTCTGCGATTTTGAAATCAGCAAGACCTGTCTGCTTTGTACCCAATAGTTCTCCAGGGCCACGAATTTCTAGGTCTTTCTGCGCAATGACGAAGCCATCGTTACTTTCACGTAGTACTCCGAGACGTTTTTGCGCGGTTTTTGACAGCGGAGAGTGGTACAGCAGCACACAATGGCTAGCAACGGAACCTCGGCCCACGCGACCTCTTAACTGGTGTAATTGTGCCAAACCAAGACGTTCAGGGTTTTCTATGATCATCAAGCTAGAGTTTGGCACATCCACACCAACTTCAATCACTGTCGTTGCGACCAGCAAATGCAGTTTATTGTCTTTGAAATCTTGCATCACCGCTTGTTTCTCTGCCGGCTTCATTCGTCCGTGCACTAGACCAATTTTTATGTCCGGCAGTTTACGTTGAAGCTCTTCTGCGGTATCTGCCGCGGCTTGCGCTTCTAATACTTCCGACTCATCAATCAGGGTACACACCCAATATGCCTGCTTGCCTTCGTTTAAGCAGGCATTTCGGACACGCTCGACGATGTCGTCACGTTTTGTATCAGGAATGGCAACGGTTTGAATCGGCGTTCGACCCGGTGGTAGCTCGTCAATCACGGAAGTTTCCAGATCGGCGTAAGCGGTCATCGCTAAGGTGCGAGGAATAGGCGTCGCCGTCATGATCAACTGATGTGGGTAGGCGCCTTGTTTTGCGCCTTTTTCACGCAATTCTAATCGCTGATGGACACCGAAGCGGTGTTGTTCATCAATGATGACCAAAGCAAGGTGATGAAATTCAACGTGCTCTTGGAATAGCGCGTGAGTACCCACTACCATTTGCGCTTCACCACTGGCAATACGAGCCAGCTCGGCTTCCTTTGCCTTACCTTTGAGTTTGCCCGCTAACCAACCGACTTGAATGCCCATGGTTTCAAACCAGTTTGCGAAGTTGATAGCGTGTTGCTCGGCCAATAGTTCGGTTGGCGCCATGAGTGCCACCTGATGGCCATGCTCAATGGCTCTAACAGCGGCCAAAGCGGCAACCAACGTTTTCCCCGAACCAACATCGCCTTGCACTAATCGCATCATTGGGTGCGGTTTTTCTAGATCGGCTTCAATCTCTTGTACGACTCGGGTTTGAGCGTTTGTAGGAGAGAAAGGCAGTTGGGCTAAAAGCTGCGTTTTTAGTTTATTACAAGGACCGAGAGGTAGCGCTGAATCCTTCTGACCTTTGCTACGCACCGCTAGCATCGATAAGTTTTGTGCGAGCAATTCTTCCATGATCAAGCGGATTTGGGCAGGATGTTTGCCTTCGTCAAACTCATCTAAATTAATGGTTGGTGGTGGGCGATGAATGGTGTGCAGCGCTTGCGACATCGTGATTTGATGGTCATACAACCCCGCTGGAAGTAATTCCTGCACTGCGGTTTTATCAAGCAGGGCTAAAGCTTGTTCGGTAAGGTTGCGTAATGTGATTTGGCGTAAACCATCGGTGGTGGGATAAACAGGGGTTAAGCTCTGTTCTACATCGGGCTTTTGCTCGCTGACGTAAAACTTGTAGTCAGGATGAACAATTTCCAAACCCATGCCACCGCGCTTAATTTCACCGTAAGCATGTACTAACTTACCTTGCGTGAAATTGTTCTTCATGGCTGCGGTAAAGTTGAAAAAGCGCAGCGTGATAGTGCCATTACCGTCGCTGATTTTTACCGTTAGCATTTTGCGCTTACCGAAGATGGTGTCGACTGCCATGACCTTACCTTGCACTGCCGCCCAAAGGCCAGCATGCAGTTTGGCAATAGGGTAAATACGAGTACGATCTTCGTAGCGTAACGGAAGGTGAAACAGCAAATCTTGAACGCTATGTAAGCCAACTTTGGCGAGTTTTTCTGCGACTTTCGCGCCAACTCCAGAAAGGGAGGTTAATGGGACGGCAGATAACATTTGGGCGGACATAGAGGGCTCAAGAAAATGGTTAACATAGCAGTATGTTAACCATGGAGCTGTGTTTTTGTACAGGAAAAAATAGTCATGCTTTAGTTAGTGTCATGATTTGACTGATAACCTATCATTCCGAGGAGCTTTAGCGACATCAGGATTCTATTTCCAACAAGTATGTCGCTGAAGTTAACACTATCAGCATCTGTATATTTGAGAATTAGATCCTGAACCACGCTCCTTCGCCGCCGTTCAGGATGACGAAAGTCTGTTACTTGCTTTGCATCTCTTGCCACCACGCGTCATCGGCGATGATTTGACCTTCTTCATCGAGTGGTGGGTAAACGAGCCCTTTTCGTTTCGCGACCTTTGCCAGCACTGGGTGACCACGTTCAAAGAGAATACGGTTGATTGTCTCTTTAGGCAGAGCGCTTTCTTCTCGGTCGTACATGCCTGCGGCTTCACGTTGACGTTGCGCTTCATACAAAATTACGGCACTGGCAACCGATACGTTTAGTGACTGCACCATGCCCACCATCGGGATAATAATGTCTTGATCAGCAAGCTGTTTGGCTTGCTCTGAAGCGCCAACCTTTTCGCTGCCTAAAATGATTGCCGTTGGTTTGGTGTAGTCGATCTCGCGAAAATCGACGGCGGTGTCCGAAAGATTGGTCACCAAAACCTGCATACCTTGCGCTTTGAGTTCGGTAATCGCAGTTTCAATCGAATCGTGAGTATCCACTTCAACCCAGTTACGCGCGCCAGCTGAGGTATGGCTCAGCGTACGCATTTTGTCAGGCCAAATTGCGTGAACTTTGTGTAAGCCTGTCGCGTCAGCGGTGCGGATCACGGCAGAGACGTTGTTTGGCTTATGTACTTCTTCGAGACAAAGTGTCAGATCAGTTTGGCGAGTTTTTAGGACTTGGTGAATACGGTTGTAACGTTCTAGGTTCATATTTATTGAGGTATAAAAAATCGCCACCTAACAGAGTAGGTGGCGATAGAGGTTAGTTCTTTCTGCGTCTGACTCGGGTTGCTTGAGGCATTGCCTTAATCTTACGCATGATACCAGCAAGGTGGACACGATCTTTCGTCGTCAACAGCACAGTCACAGTGTATAGACGACCATCACGTTCTTCCGTTGAAAGGCCATGAATGTTTGATCCTGTTTTCGAGATCACGTTGGTTAGTTCTGCAAGAGCACCTTGGTTGTTAAGCATGTCGACTTTAAGTTCAGCAATGAACTCTTTATCGTAGTCTTCAGACCAAGCGACAGCCATATAACGGTCTGGCTCTTTCTGATAACCACGAACGTTCGGACATGTTTCTCGGTGAACAACCAAACCACGACCAGGCGATACGTGAGCAATAATGTGATCATCTGGGATAGGATGACAACAATTTGCAAACGTCAGCAATAAGCCTTCTGCGCCACGAATCGGAAGCTTCTTCTTCGAGTCCGTTGGGATTGAACTTGTTGTCGTGAGCTCTTCGGTGTCACCAAGGAGACGACGTGCGATCACAATGCTCATCAACTCACCCAATCCAATAGCAGCCAATAAATCATCGATGCTTTCTAGGCGAAGATCATTCAAGACTTCTTGGATATTTTCTGGATAAATTGAATCAATCGAGTGACGGCCAAGTGCGTGATTAAGTAGGCGACGACCTAAAGTAATCGACTCTTCACGACGCATCGTTTTCAGTACTTGTCGAATCTTAGTGCGGGCACGAGAAGTCACGACATAGTTTAGCCATGCCGCATTCGGACGCGCACCAGGGGCACTGATAATTTCCACCGTCTGACCGTTTTTCAATGCCTTACTCAATGGGTAAGGGTTACGGTCAACACGAGCACCAACACAAGAGTTGCCTACATCGGTATGTACCGCATAGGCAAAGTCGACAGCCGTTGCGCCTAAAGGCAATTCAACGATACGACCTTTTGGTGTGAAGACGTAAATCTCATCTGGGAAAAGATCGGATTTTACGTTTTCAATGAATTCGAATGAGTTACCCGCGCTTTGTTGTAGCTCTAACAGGCTTTGCATCCAACGCTGAGCTTTCACTTGCGCAGTGGTGCCAGACTTGTCGCCTTTGTCTTTGTAAGACCAGTGTGCCGCGACACCTTTGTCCGCCATTTGATCCATATCTTCAGTACGGATCTGAACTTCAACAGGTACGCCGTGTGGGCCAACCATGGAAGTGTGTAGCGATTGATAGCCGTTCGCCTTTGGTACCGCGATGTAATCTTTCATGCGACCAGGACGTGGCTTATACAAGCTGTGTACTTGGCCTAAAACGCGATAACAAGTATCAGCGGTATCAACAACGACTCGGAACGCATAGATATCCATGATGGTGTGAAAGCGCTGTTCTTTGGTTTTCATCTTGTTGTAGATAGAGAACAGGTTTTTCTCACGACCAACGACGCGAGCATTCAAGCCAAAATCTTGCAGACGGCCTTCTATTTCGCTGTGAATGCGTTGGATCATCTCTTTACGATTACCACGTGCGGCTTTAACCACTTCTTTCAGTACGCGGTAGCGGTTGGGATATAGCGCCTCAAAGCCCAACTCTTCGAGTTCGGTTTTGATATTGTGAATACCAAGACGATGAGCGAGGGGCGCGTAAATTTCTAACGTTTCACGAGCAATACGACGCTTTTTATCTGGTCGAAGCGCGCCAAGCGTACGCATGTTATGCGTGCGGTCAGCCAGTTTGATCAGAATGACGCGGATATCTTGCACCATGGCCAGAACCATCTTACGAAAGTTCTCAGCCTGAGCCTCTTTCCTATCGCGGAATTTGAGTTTGTCCAGTTTAGATACACCATCAACCAATTCTGCGACAGTGTTGCCGAATTTCTCTTCGAGATCTTCTTTAGTTACATCACAGTCTTCAATGACGTCATGCAGCAAAGCAGCTTGGAGGGTTTCGATATCAAGGCGCATTTCGGCCAAGATACGAGCCACTGCGACAGGGTGGATGATGTATGGTTCACCGCTAGAGCGGGTTTGCCCTTCATGGGCATCTCTCGCTACCACATAAGATTGACGCAGAGCCTCAATCTGAGGCTCTGTTAGGTATTCTTGGGCAACGTCTTTGAGGCTATCGAATAGATACAAATTATAGGCCCGGGAGGTTGTTGAATTCTAAAGTCAGAATTAACGGTTGTGAGCGATGCTGCTTACTGCCGCTAGCTCTGCCGCTTCTTGCTCTTGCTGTTCTTGACGTTCACGAGCGTCTAGAACTTCTTTAGTAATTAAACCTTCTTCGATTTCGCGTAGAGCGATAACCGTTGGCTTATCGTTCTCTTCTGGCACTAGTGCATCTTTACCGCCAGTTTGCATTTGACGAGCGCGGCGAGCCGCAATCAGTACTAGGTCGAAACGGTTGCCAACTTTTTCAACAGCGTCTTGAACAGTTACGCGTGCCATGAGGACTCCAAATAGTTAACTAAAATTTTAGAATGACGAGAAAGTATACAACCTAACTACTTTATTTACTAGCAATTAGACAAGCCACCGTTTGTGGACTTTCTCAGGTAGTTTATTGTGTTTTTCGCACTGGGCAAAAAACGGGAAATTCTTTATGTTTTACAGCGTGACTTTTTTGAAGTTACTCTGCTAACAACGCGTCAAGCATACCTTTATATTTAGCAGCTTGCTTTTCTTCCTTCAATCTTTCAGCACGCAAGATAGCTTTAAAATCCATCAAAGCGGTATCAAAATCGTCGTTTACGATCACGTAGTCGTACTCGTTGTAATGAGAGATTTCCGACTTGGCTTCAGCCATACGCTTTGCGATCACTTCATCGCTATCTTGACCACGAGTGTTCAAGCGACGCTCTAACTCACCGTTTGATGGTGGCAGGATGAAGATGCTTTTGGCTTCTGGCATTTGTTCACGGATTTGGCGTGCGCCTTGCCAGTCGATATCTAGAAAAACGTCGATACCTTTATTTAGTGTTTCTTCAATCCATACACGAGATGTGCCGTAATAATTACCAAACACTTCTGCGTATTCTAGGAAGTCACCTTTAGCGATCAGGGCTTCAAACTCATCTTTCGCTACAAAATGGTAGTGGACACCATTTTCTTCACCAGGTCGCATGTTGCGCGTGGTGTGAGACACAGACACTTTCATTGCGTAGGTTGGGTTGCGTTCCAACATCGCTGAGATCAAGCTAGATTTACCTGCGCCGCTAGGTGCAGATACGATATAGAGAGTACCTTTGCCCATTGTACTGTTCCACTTTTGATTGGATTGATTGAGTGCCGAAGGAAAGTTCGACATTCTTATAACGATAGCACTGGCATTGAGAAATCAACCACCAAAGGGGTGGATATTGGTGATAATCCCGCCAGAAAAATGGAGGCGAAGAGTATCATGATCTCTATTTTGTTACCAGTTGATCTTTCTGTCTGTGATCGTCTCAGATGAAATAGTTACTTACGCCAGAGTGTTCCTAAACAGCGAAGAAGGAGCGTGGTACAGGACTTACCATCCGCGCACTCTGTTATTAAAACCATTTCTACAACCGTTTAGTGTGCTGATTTTAGGTTTAGAGTCCCGATTTGGCTTGCGTGAGTGACTCTGGTTAAAAATAGGGGTTAATAAAGATAAAACGGAAAAAAGGGGAAGCTTTCACTTCCCCAGGCGTGCGACTGACTCACACTTAATCTTCGAATTATCCTTGAGACTCTAGGAAATTTATCCAAGGGCTAACGGTTGACCTGAATTTTGGCGATTGAGCAGCGCCTTTCATCGCCTGCAAGGCCTTTTGTGGTTGCTTAAGCTCGAAATAGGCCATCCCGCGAATGTATTCAAGTTCTGCCTTTTGCTCTTTAGAGGCACTGGATGCCGCGCTTTCTACAAAACGAGTTGCTTCAGAATACTGCTTGTCTTGTATCATTAAGCGAGCAATCTGAATTTGCGTTTTAGCAGAAGGAGCGAGGTTATATGACTTTTTATAAGCGAGAATTGATTTATCTAGCTCTTTAGCTTGCTGCCAGAAACTGGCTAGGCGGTCATAGTTTTCCTTCGTCTTTTCAATGTTTCCAGCTGCCATTTCCTTTTCAAGAGTTTTGGCTGCTTTATATGGAATACCTTGATAAGCCAAGAAGTTTACAAAGCGTAAATATTCCTTCTCTCCTTCTAGTTTCCCCATTTTGTAAACCATTTCTAGGGTGGCTAGAGAGTTGCGCTCTTGACCTAGCTCCATGTAGACACCAGAAAGTTGCATCCAGTAACGCTTTTTCTGAGGGTACTTTGAAGTCAGAGTTTTGAGTACACTGGCAACGCTTTTCAGCTGGCCTAACTCGTAGTGAGATGCAACGAGAATTAAGTACCAAGACTCACTTGGGCTCTTGCTCATCGCGATGGCTTTTTTGGTTGGCGGGATTGCATTTCTGTAATCTTCCAACTGAACATAGGCGCTCGCTAACGTGATATAAGCATGAGCTTGAGGCTTCTCTTTGGTTGTTTCTGCAACCTTGAACCATTCCTTCATCGTTTTTACAGATAACGTATACTTTTCTTCAGCTAGGTAAAGCTGAGCCAAGCTGTAGCGAACTTGTTGAGCAACCGGAACGGGAAGTGCGTCGAGCTGTAATGCTTCGGCAAAGTATTTTGCTGCTTGCACATAATTGTCTTGTAGCGAATACAAAAAGCCAGTCTGCTGAAGTAAAACTGCTCGGTCGTATTTTTTCGAACTTGTGCTTTCTAAAGCGCTTGCTAGTTTTTCTTTCGCTGCTGAATATTTTTCAGTTGCGATCAACTCTTGCACTTTGTTAACGGTTCGAAATGTCCGATCTGATAACTGAGGAGCTTCTTTTGCCATCGTAGGAGCGGCCATTGCCACTCCTGCGAAGAGAATTAAAGAAGCCACTTTGCTTTTCCATAAACTTTTCATCGTGACTCCTTAATTGGTTGAGAACTCTATTTCTTGCGATAGGCGCGAGCTAACAGGTTTCCCGTCAACCAATTTTGGTTTAAATGTCCATTTAGAGACTGTTTTTCTTGCCGCTCGACCGAGGCCTAAGCGTCGTGGTTGCTCTTTAAGAACTTTGATGTCCTCTACGGCACCACGTGCGTTTACAGTAAACTCTAATAAGACGACCCCTTTTTCTATTCCTGCTTTCGCAGCCTTCCTAGGCATTTGAGGTTGGAATGTCGCTAGAGGTGTTGGACCTCCGCTACCCGCGAGTTGCGCACCCCCACCCTGGCTATAATGTCCAAGCACCGAACCACCTGTAACATTTACGGGTAGGTCAAGCTTTGGCATATCCATTGGGGTCTGCTCCATCACCGGTTTTACTGTCGCTGTCACTTTCATTTCTGGCGGCGGCGGCGGACGCTTAGGCGGTGGTGGCTTTGGAAGTTCGCGTTTTTTCTCCTGTATTTTTTCGTCTGGTTTAATGCGAATAAACTCGACCATACGCAGGTCATCATTCGACACTAACTCGTGGCGCTCTTTGTTTACTAGCTTGTCCATCCCCCAGAACAACCCGAGGGAGACAATGAGCGCCAGTGCAATTGAGGCCAGATACCGCATAAGCTTAATCCTTATTGGTTGCGGCAATGGAGATGCTCTCTACACCTGCCATTTTGATCTGGTCCATAACCTTCACGACTACGCCAGCATTTGCTTCAGTGTCGGCTTGGATAACAACTGCGCCATCAGGGCTTTCTGCACGAAGACGTTCAATATTCGCGCGAACCGCGTCCACTTCGATGCGGCGTTTATCAACCCAAACATCACCCGCCGCACCAACTGCGACCATGATGTTACCTTTTTTCACGGTTTGCGCAGAGCTTGCTGTCGGGCGGTTTACTTCTAGACCAGCTTCTTTTACGAACGATGTTGTTACGATAAAGAAGATCAACATGATGAATACGATGTCGAGCATCGGTGTCATATCGATAGCGGTTTCATCACTGCTATCACTGCTATAGCGTCTTTTCATGACCTATACCTCTAATTCCATTTACTCAGGCAATATGCTTTAGCTTATCTTCCAGCTTTTGCGTTGTGACTTTGGCTAAATGATCAAGACGTGAACTAAAGAACAGTCCTGATAGAGAAGCCACCATCCCGGCTAAAGTTGGGATTGTTGCCTTTGAGATCCCCGAGGCCATTGCTCGAGGGCTTCCTGTTCCTGTTACCGCTAAGATGTCGAATACTTGGATCATGCCAACAACGGTGCCGAGCAAACCCAGTAAGGGACAAAGCGCAATCAACACTTTCACGATTGGCAGGCCCTTTTTATTCTCAATGTCCTGACGAGAAACAATTTCTTGTCGGATCATCTTAGCGTTCCAGCTCTGGTGCTCTAATCGCCCCTGCCATGAGCCAACGGCTTTTTTCATGGCTTTTGGAGCGACGGCAGCAAAATAGAACCAACGTTCTAACAATACTGCCCAAAGCATAAAGCTGAGGATGAAGATGGCGACGAGTACATCGCCACCCATTCCCAAGAAGCGCCTAATTGATTCAAGTTCTCCAACTAACCACCACATAACGCCTCCTTAGCTTTCGGCTTTATGTAGTTTTTCCTGATAGCGAGCGATGAAGCCTGCACTCTGTTCTTCAAGAGTTTGAACCAAACGACGACCTTTACTGTGTACGATGGTGTACAGGAACAGTAGAGGAATTGCGACAACCAGACCAAGCATCGTAGTAACAAGTGCTTCAGAGATACCGCCAGCCATTAGCTTAGGATCACCTGTACCAAATAGTGTGATTGCTTGGAACGTACCGATCATACCCATTACCGTACCCAGTAGACCTAGAAGTGGTGCTACAGAAGCGAACAGTTTGATTGAGCTGATAAAGCGTTCAATGCTCGGTGCGTTACGTAGGATGATTTCGTCCAGTTTCGCTTCAAGATCTTCAAGGTTGTCACCTTTGTGTTCTTGGTAAGCTTGGATAACTTCACCCAGAGGGTTACCAGGAATCACGGTTTCTGATTTCGCTTGCTTACGCATTTTACCGCCAATCACTTGAAGGCGTAGGAAGCAAACTAGAGCAATGATAGCGCCAACTGCACCCATACCAAGGATGACGTAACCTACAATGCCACCTTGATCAATACGTTCTTGAACGGTAGGGCTTTGTACAAGTAGAGACAGAATTACACCACGGGATGGGTCAATAAACAGTGGCTCATAGCTGTTTGACGCTGACTCAAAGCCCGCAACATGACGTGTAATATTGGTGCGAGGCTGTCGAGAGAGTTCTTCGAACTTACCTGTTTGAGGTACATAAGTAACGTACTTACCATCGGCAATCGCGTTAAATTCACCGACAAGAGTAACATCGCGAACCGCTTCTTTACCTTCGCCATAAACAACCGTTGCTTGGGTTGTTGCTGTCTCGCCTGAGGCAACCACTTGTTGAAGAATGGTATGCCAGAATGCTTCTAGCTCTTGTGTTGATGGCAGTTCTTTGCTTTCAGCCAGTTTCGTTAGTAGAGCGTCACGCTCTGGGAACTGAACAGCGTTTTGAGAGGCAGCAAATAAGCCCTTAAACTCGCCCGCATATTGGCGGACCACACCAAACATTTCGCCCAAAGTACCAGAGCGAACACGTAAGGTTTCTGTTAGTTCAGTCAGCTGCTTATCGTTTTCATCAAATGTCGCTTTAAGTTGATCGCCCAGTGCTTGCTGTGAAGCTAGTTCTTCACGAGCCTGTTGCAATAATGCCGCTTGCTTATCTCGGTTGTTCTTGAACTCAGCTTCTCGGGCTTTGTTCTCTTTTGACTCAACGATGCTTTCTGATTTTACGTTTTTGAGTAGTTCAGATAGGTTTTTAGGCGTTTCTGCTTGTACGCCTGAAACCATAAATAAGCTCGCTAGTAGACCAGCGGCTAGAGTTTTGAATCCTTTCATCTCTTATTCCTCCCCAGCATATACAGGCAATTTGATTAGCGCTGGTGGCGCTTGCTTCTTCGCGATACGAAGGCCTTGCTGTACCGCTATGCGGTAGCTTTCCGGTAATGTTTCCCATTGACGTGTTTGTTGGTTCCACATACCTGTCTCACCACCGTCTGGAGATTGGAATAAAAGCGCCGTGCGACCAATACGTAGGAAGTCGTAAGTCACGGTTTCCCCATTTCTATCTAGGCTAGCTTTGTAAGATTCAATTGAGCGAGAGAAGCCTTCTTCAATTTGGTAGGCTTCCATCACTTTACGGAATTTCTCAGAAGTTGTTACGTCGGCGCGATCCATGAGACGACGCAGTTCTTGGACACGTTTATTACGTTCTTTTTTCTGGAAAGGCAGATCGAGAGTCACAAACTCATCGAGTGCATCGATCATTTTAAGTGTTAGTGGCACTACTTCTGTTGCCGTTTGATCGATCTGAGCTATTTGGTTATTTAATGAGTCCAATTCACCTTGCTGTGATTGAACCATACGATTAATTTGCTCGTTGTAGACTTTCATGCTGTCGATTTGACGTAGTAAGCCTTTGTATTCTGCCAACATGCCTTCAGTACTTTCGGCATAATTGTCGATTTTTTGTTGCGAAGCTTCTGAAGATTGATTTGCTTTTGCTTGTGTGGAAACGACAGCACCAGAGTTGGCCGCTATAGAGCTACTACTGATAGTAAGCAATGCTGCAGCTATGGCACTGAGACCAAATTCCTTGAATTTCATGGTTGCATCCTTGTCAGTGTTTTAGTCAGTCGAAAAGGGCGCGGAAAACCCGCGCCAAATATTTTTTAGAAGTCGTATGATGCCTCGACGTATAGCTGACGTCCGATTGGATCGTCATACCCAGTTGCATAGAATGGAGAGGTATCGCTTAGAGGATCTGCAGGCGGTACTTTGTCAAACATGTTGATAGCACCAAGAGTTACACGACCACTCTCGTTGAATTGGTAAGAAGCCGTTAGGTTCCACGTTGTCATACTAGCGATTTCTGCTTTGTAACCCGCTTTTTTAGCAGAATCACAGTCATCAAAGTAGTAACGGTTTGCGTAGCTTGAACACATACGGTCGCGGTATTTACCAAATAGGTTGATAGCGACATCTTCATATGCCCAGCCAAGATTTAACGTTGCGGTGTATTCAGGCATGAAATCTCTTTCATCCGTTACAGGCTCGCTGTCGTTTTCTTGATATTCAGCAATCAAGATCTTCGTTACAGCAACACGCGTGTTAAATGAACCGAACTCATTAGTGTCGTATGCGTATTTGATCGCTAGGTCAATACCAGAACGCTCTTCATACGACTGGTTCACTGGACCATAGGATACCGACTTGATGGTGCCATCTGGGTTACGAACGACTTCAGTACCTGGGTATTTACCTGGATCGTTAATTACGTCTTGGTAAGTTGGTGCTGTTACGACGTCTTCCATCTTGATGTGGTACCAGTCAACAGTTACACCAAGATCATCCACAGGCTCCCACGCTAGGCCCAAGTTAATGTTTGTACTTGTTTCTTCTTTCAGCTCAGAGTTAGGGCCATTAAGCGTATCGAAGTACTGAGTATCACACTCTGGGTACTTATCTTTATCTTGTGGGCCGCTACCACCAGCGTTGGCACAAAGCACAGGGTCAAAACCAGAACCAAAGCCTCGAGTTTGATCACCAAATAGTCGCTTCAAGTCTGGAGCTCGGAAGCCTAGACCGTAGCTACCACGTAGCAATAGGGTGTCAGTAGGACGGTATGCTAGGGCTACTTTAGGAGTGAATGCGCCGCCAGTTGCCGAGTCGTCGAAGTAGTGGTCGTAACGACCAGCGACAGTCATTTCTAAATCTTCAATGATAGGAATAAGAGCTTCAACACCAAGACCAATCTGATCGCGGTCACCGCCGCCTGATGTTCCACCTAGACCAGAGAAACCACCCGCTGCTGTTGTAGCATCAATCGTCTCATTGTAGTCAGTACGGTTCCATTCACCATAAACAGCAAAGCCAGACATACCTGCAGGAAGTTCAACCAAATCACCAGCCAGTGAGCCGTTAACAGAGTAAAGCTTTGAGTAAGCTTCTTTGCTTGAAGTGCCGCTGTATTTGTCTACAACGTCTTGAGAGATAGGCCCTAGAAGATCGACATCACCATTTTGTACAGCTTGGTCGAGAGTTAGGAAGATTGCTGGGTTGCTTGTTTCAACGCTTTGCTCAGAGTAACCAGCTGATAGGTCCCAATCATACGTATCAGCAAGCAGGCCGTTCAAGCCTAAGGTTAAGCCAAAAGAATCGGCTTCAGTGTTACTTTCGCGTGGTCCAAATTCGACCATACGGCGAGTGTATTCGCCTTCGCCGCGGAAGTGAGTGGCATCAACTTCTACGCTGTAAGGGTTAGGTTCGAATTCAGATTCTGTAGACTTGTAGCCAAAACGGGCTTCTGCCATGGCAGTGACATTGTCGTTAATGTCCATTTCACCACGTAAAAGTAGGTCTACTTGTTTGTTTTCTGGTTTTAATGTTCGGTACGCAGAGCGGTTAACACCACACTTTCCATCCGCTCGTTCAATCGCGGCATCACCAACGACTTCTTTACATGAAGAACCTGCATCAGCTGGTGTTAGAAGTGTTCCGTTGGCGCCTTCAAAGTTTGCACCGTAGCTAGAGTAGCCACTTAGCTGAGAACGGCTAGAACCGTCATCGCCAGCCCAATCATCTCGGTCAGATTGCTTTAGCATTTCGTTGCCCGCAAATTGGCCAACGAAGAGAATACGTTTGTCGTCAAAGTTTTTGCCAGCTACAACGTCTAAACGACCATTTTGGTAACCACCATCCGTCGCGTCACCCGCGCGTACTTTTACAGAAACGCCATCAAAGTCTTTCTTTAAAATGAAGTTTACGACACCACCGATTGCGTCGGAGCCGTAGATAGCAGAACCTGAGTCGGTCATTACTTCAACACGCTCAATGGCGGCGACAGGGATTTGGCCGATATCTTGGAAGTTAGATGTACCATTTTGTGCTAGCGGGTATTGAGGAAGACGACGGCCATCAATAAGAATCAATGTGCGTGACGCGCCAAGGCCACGTAAGTTGACTGACTGCGCTGCTGGTGTAAACGAGAAAGAGTCTGTTTGAGCCATTACACCACCTGTGTTTTGGGTCAAACTGTTCAATACGTCTTGCGCGCTGTTAAAGCCTTTAGACTCAATGTCTTTACTATTAATAACAGTAACTGGTGAAGGACCTTCCATATCCGTCGTGGAGATACGCGAACCAGTAACTTTCATCTTTTGAAGTTTTTCAACTTGCTGCTCTTCTGCCAGTGCTGTTGCTGGGGCTGCAACTGCTGCCGTCCCCAAAGCAAGGCTTATCGCAACAGATAAAGCGGTTGTGTTTTTATACATCCTTGTTGCTCCGATTATTATTATTTCCTATGTCTGGCCGCATAGCGGCCAAATGTGACGTTAATATTTCGTTAACGTTCGGCCAATGTATAACCGAGATGAAAAAAGGAAGTCAAACCAGTGGTAAACGGGGATGCTTAAATGTAAAAAAGATGTAAATAACCAGGCTTTATTTAAAAGGCGGAATAAAAAACCGAATAATGTTTATGAATCGATATTAAATTTCAATAAAACACCGTATTTTGTGTTTCTTATAAACTTTAATGACTTATCTTGCCTATGGTTTTTTAGTGGGTAATTGAATCTGGAAAAAGATATTTTTCCAGTGAATTGTTCTGAGATGAGTTTTATATCGAATCCATACTTTGTTAGCTCGAACTTATTAGGTGGTATCAAAATATGATACCCATTGCGGTTAAAGGGCTCACTCGTATTTTTAGGTCAAATATAACCTTGGATTATGTGTCTATTTATGTGTGTAGGGTGCATTTTTATGTAGGGTTTTGGCTCTAAACAGCCTAGATTGATATTCTGTATGAATTATTTTTGTGGTTTTTTATAATTTTTTACAAAAACATTTCTGTTTTTCGACATCGAAGGAAGTTTGTCATGTTTTGGTTTCAAACACTTGAAGCTGATGTGGATTCAAGATAAATATGACGCTGAAATTATTGC
>NZ_JAWOTS010000035.1:0-28143 GCF_033338975.1 Vibrio sp. Vb0349
TAAGAACGAGAATTAAAAAAACAGCTTTCCGAATTAAAGAATTTGCTTGGCGACCATAGCGTTTTGGACCCACCTGACTTCCATGCCGAACTCAGAAGTGAAACGAAATAGCGCCGATGGTAGTGTGGGGCTTCCCCATGTGAGAGTAGGACATCGCCAGGCTTTAAATTTTGGACGCTTGCTTATTAAAGCGAGTGATACCACTGCGGAGTGGTAGTTCAGTTGGTTAGAATACCGGCCTGTCACGCCGGGGGTCGCGGGTTCGAGTCCCGTCCACTCCGCCACTTATATTAAGCCTCAGTCGAAAGACTGAGGCTTTTTTCGTTTATATGGCTGATATACGCACATATTAGCTATTATTACAGTACCTATCTAATCTCTATTCTAACTACGAATTCGCTATCATGTATTACGTGAATGATATACGTGCTCATATTAATATTGGTTGGCTAATACCACTCGCAGTCCATGACAGGTTATTCTAGCTTGTTATAACACTCGATAATTTCGTTTAAATTTTTGTAGAATAACTACTTATCGAAAGTTTTATTCTTGGTCCCAAGCATTTTTCCTGCGCAACAACACTGTGATTGTTATAAATCGTCTATCTAGCAAATTGGCTGAGGCAACCTTTCTTCTTGTTAGTCTTCCTCTAAGTCACGATAGTTTTAACAATTATCTGGTACTTTTTATTCTAAAGGTGTACGCTTCACATCGAATATTTTTTCGACAGTAAATCATGTTATATCTCTTGTTTAAAAGCTTTGTAAGAAGGCTGAACTCCGTGCAAAAAAACGCGATGAAGTGTTGCTCGGAGTCTTAAATTAATCTTCATCAGGTGTTTTATGTGTGGGTAGCTTCGCTGAAGTTATACGCAGGAGCTTGTACACCTGATAAAAGAGAAGAGATGGCCGGTGATATTTCATCATCGGCCTTTTTGTATCTGTTAAGCAGCTACAAAGCATTACCCAGTATTGAAATAAGGGCCGGTATTGATCACCGGCCCTTTTTTATTTGGTTGAAAACATGAGTATTTTACAAGTTAAAAATTTGTCTTATCAGATAGCTGATAAGACGTTATACAACAACGTGACCTTTCGTATTAACGTGGGAGAGAAAATAGGTATCACCGGAGCGAATGGTGTTGGAAAAAGCACCTTATTGAAACTGCTTTTCGGTGAATTATCTGCAGATAAGGGCTGCATTGAATGGTTACCAAACCTTGAGGTGGGGTATTTAGAACAACATTTTAAGATCGATAATGTGCTGACAGTTCATGAGTGTTTAAAGGGCTCTTTTGAGAGTTTATACGCTGCAGAGCAAAAGCTTTGGACTTTGTATCATGCGATGACCGAGTCTCACTCTACATCTCTTTTAAGCCAAGTCGCTCGGCTACAGGCATATTTAGAAGATGAAGACTTCTATGCAATTAATACCAAAATTGAACGAGTTGCTGTAGGTCTTGGTATTTATCAATTTGGCTTAGATACACCGCTTGTCTCGCTAAGTGGCGGTCAAAGGCACAAAGTCCTTTTAGGCAGGTTGTTACTTCGCAACCCCGATGTGTTAATTCTTGATGAGCCGACAAACTATCTTGATGCTCCGCACATTGAATGGCTAGTCACGTTTCTCAATGATTACATTGGCACAGTTTTACTGGTTTCTCATGATATTGATTTCCTTAATCAAGTAGCGACCAGTATTTGTGATATTGATTATCAAACGGTTCGAAAATACAGCGGCACTTATGTCAAAGCAATGCAGCAAAAGCATCACGATGGTGCTTTGATAGAAAAGCAATATAAGGCTCAGCAAAATGAAATTCGAAAGTTAGAGCAATTTATTGCCAAAAATGGCACTGGAGTTAACGCGAGTCTTGCTAAAGGGCGTAAGAAAAAACTGGATAAAATCGAACGTATTCAACTGAATAATGTAGAGAAAGTATCGATGTTTGACTTTGCTTACCAGCCCATTGGGCAACCGAATGTGATTGACGCAAAAGCGTTGATGATCGGTTATCAGCAGCCTCTGCTTCCAGTATTTGATATCACGTTAGCGCGCGGGGAAAAGTTGGTTGTTGCTGGTTTTAACGGCGTGGGTAAGTCGACCTTACTTAAAACCCTGATGAGGGAGATCGAGCCACTCTCTGGTGAGGTGGTATTGGCAAAAGGTGCAATGATTGGTTATTTTTCTCAAGATTTGTCTTGGCGCCATCCTCAGAACACACCTGAACAGGAGCTGTGCTCTTGTGCGCCAACAATCTCAAGCAAAGAGTCACGCAAACTATTAGCTCGCTTTGGGATTACGGGGGATAAGACGCAGCGCCACTTAGATACATTGAGCGGTGGTGAGCAAACTCGGGTGAAGCTGTGTTGTTTATCGGTTCAGAAATGCAATGTTTTGCTGTTGGACGAACCAACAACACACTTGGATAGCAGCAGTAAAAATGCGCTTAAAGAGGCTCTCCAGCGCTTTTCCGGTAGCGTGATTGTGGTATCTCATGAGAAGGTATTTTTGCAATCTTGGCCTGATAGAGTTTTAGATATTTCGTTGCTCACTTGTGCTGAATCGGAAACAGAACAGGAGGTGGAGCTATGATGCAGTCCATGATCCTATTTCTCGTTGCTTTTCTTGTTGGTGCTGATGAGTTGATGCTTGGATCTATTCTTGAACCTATCGGAAATGATTTAAGTGTTCAACCGAGTCAGGTTACCTTATTTATTACGGCATATAGTTTGGCCATAGCAATTTGCGCTCCTTACCTAGGCCGTTTATCAGACCGAGTTGGGCGTATTCGTATCATGGTGCCTGCTTGCTTTGTATTTGGGGTTGCGTCTATTACGACGGGCATAGTTCATGATTTTGAACTTGCTATTGCAACTCGAGTGATCACTGGTATTGCAAGTGCAGGCATGTTACCAATTGCATTCGCGTTAGCGGGAGACGCGAAGGGTAATAGAGCGATGCGTCAAATTGTGATGGTTCAGGCGGGATTAACGCTAGGTATGATAACTAGCCCGGCGATCGGAGCATTGTTGACCCAGTTTTTATCATGGCGTGCCGCTTTTATTATTTTGGGCGTTGCGGCTCTTCTTGTCAGTGCTATGTGCGTAGTGTTCATGAATGACCAGCATGATGAGTCCAAAATGTCAGATGCTCTGCCATCTATAACAGGTGTAATTCATGTTCCTGGCGCGTTGAGGGCGATTTTAGCGATGTGTTTAGGTCTAGGGGGAGGTATTGGTGTATTTAACCTGATAGGCCTTCATATTCGAGATACTAGCGATTTGGCGCTCGGTTGGGTGGGCGCTATTTATGCTGCTCTAGGGATCGTGAGTGTGGTTGGAAATATATGCGTGGGGAGAGCTTGCCGTTGGCTTGGTAGCTCTCGATCCGTTATGCGAGTGGCCTTAATGGTGTGCATACCTTGTAGTGCATGGGTGTTCTCAAATGAGATGAGTACGGTGACCGCTTATCTTCCAGCTCTAGTGCTCTGGTCTCTTGCTGGAGGGGTAGGCTCTCCGGCGTTACAAGCACATATAGCAAGCTTATCTGATGAACATCGAGGTGTGCTGATGTCTTCTGGAATGAGTATGATGCACTTTGGTGTCGCGACTTGGTCTGCCTTGGCGGGCTTTGCTTATTCTGTAGGTAGTGAATGGGTCGCTGTCGTGGCTTTGTTATTGTTTGGCTCAGCGGTAGTTATATTAAAGCCAGTTGGTAATGCTGAACAAAGTGAGCGTTATTCGTAGTGTTTTAGTAGATAAAGAAAAGCCGTTACCTAAAAAGGTAACGGCTTGTTCCAAATACTTTTTGAAAGCCGGTCTTAGTTCATGCCGTATTTCTTAAGTTTCTTGCGAAGAGTACCGCGGTTGATGCCCATCATAGTTGCTGCGCGAGTTTGGTTACCGCGAGTGTACTGCATGATAGTATCTAATAGTGGCTGTTCAACTTCAGCTAGAACTAATTCGTATAGTTCTGTTACTTCCTGGCCGTTTAGTTGAGCAAGGTAGTTTTTAAGAGACGCTTTAACAGAGTCACGTAAAGGCTTCTGAGTAATCTGGTCTTGTGACGTTACTGTAGTTACTGTTAATGCTTCTGAAGTCAGATTTTGTTCGAACATATTCGGTCTAGCTCTTCTCTTAATTATGATGCAACGTTATCAAAATAACCTTCTAACGCCTCAATTTGCAGCGGAGCTGCGTCGATAGCGTTGAAGGTACGGCGAAACTCACTTGCCTGTTCATGCTCTTTCAGGTACCACCCAACGTGCTTGCGCGCGATACGTGGACCTAAGAACTCCCCATAAAACTCATGCAGAGCATTTACATGACCAAGCATAATGGTTTTCACTTCCTCAGTTGGAAGTTCCTCCATTGTGGTGCCGTTTTCCAAATAGTGATGGATTTCCTGGAAAATCCAAGGACGACCCTGGGCAGGGCGTCCAATCATTAAAGCGTCCGCACCGGTGTACTCCAGTACAAATTTGGCTTTCTCCGGGCTATCGATATCACCGTTCGCGATAACCGGAATTGAAATCGCCTCTTTTACCGCTTTAATGCTGTCATATTCGGCCTCACCTTTGTACATACATGCTTTCGTTCTGCCATGCAGAGCAAGAGCTTGTATGCCGCAGTTTTCGGCTAATTTAGCGATCTGGACACAGTTCTTGTTGTCTGTATCCCAGCCAGTTCGAGTCTTTAACGTTACAGGAACGTCCACTGCATTCACGACCGCTTTCAAAATCTCTTCGATAATGTTTGGGTATTGAAGCAGAGCAGAGCCCGCTAGCTTCTTATTCACTTTTTTTGCCGGGCAGCCCATGTTGATGTCGATGATTTGTGCACCGTTCTCAACACTGAATTGAGCTGCGTCCGCCATAAGCTGTGGATCGGAACCCGCAATCTGTACAGAGCGAATGCCCGATTCGCCCTCGTGTACCATGCGCTGTTTCGACTTTGACGTTCCCCATAGTTTTGGGTTAGCAGACATCATTTCACTGACGGCCATTCCCGCACCATAGCGAAGACACAACTCGCGAAACGGTCTATCCGTTACACCAGCCATAGGGGCTACGATTAGATTGTTCTTAAGTTGATAGTTTCCGATTTTCAAAACGTCATCACAGTTCTGTACCAGCAAGGGCGCGCATTTTACGCATTTTTTCACTGCGTGAAAAGACTAATATTTGAGCATTTACAAATTGTTTTTGTAAATTGTATGAATTTCAAGCAATTAGCTCTGAAAACCTTGTCTAGCCTTGCTTACGACCAGAGATGCGACACCATTCACTTTGCTCAACAATCGGGTCAATGTGAAGCTCGTCACGGTAATAGTTCGCAACATCTTCAGCTTGAGTGTCTAATACGCCGGACATAGCGAGGTCGCCATTTGGCTTAACTAGCCCTTTGATGATAGGTGCAAGTTCACGTAAAGGTCCCGCAAGGATGTTGGCCACAACGACGTCAGCGACGAGACCTTCTGGTTGATTTTGCGGTAAGTAAACTTCTAGTTTGTCTGCAACGCCATTACGCTCAGCATTGTCTTTTGAAGCAAGCAGGGCTTGAGGATCAATGTCGATCCCTATCACTTTTTCAGCGCCCAGTTTGATCGCTGCGATCGCAAGAATACCTGAGCCACAACCGAAGTCGATAACGGTCTTACCGCTTAAGTCCATGCTTTCTAGCCACTCAAGACAAAGTGCTGTTGTAGGGTGAGTACCCGTACCGAATGCAAGGCCTGGATCCAACATAACATTAACAGCGTCAGGATCTGGAATGTCGCGCCAGCTTGGACAAATCCATAGGCGTTCACCAAATTTCATTGGGTGGAAGTTTTCCATCCATTCGCGTTCCCAGTCTTTATCTTCAAGCTGTTCTACTTTGTAAGCAAAATTGTCAGCCAGCATATTGCTCGCTTTAATTTGGTCGATGATGAAGTTAGTGTCTGCTTCTGCATCATACAGTGCCAGAATATCAGTATCGCCCCATAAGCGAGTTTCGCCAGGTAGAGGTTCGAATACAGGTGTATCCTGCGCGTCTAAGAATGTAACAGACAGCGCGCCAGTCTCTTCCATTAGCATATCGCCGATTTGCTCAGCGTTTTCATTGGTCGCGTTGAGTTTGATTTGAATCCAAGGCATTGGTTTTTGCTCTTAAAGTGAATGAAGTGGCGCAGAGTTTACCAGAACTCTACGATTTGTTTGAGTATATACCCAAATAAGCCGATTTATATGTTGAGCCCTTTGCGTACATATAAAACAAAAATGCCCACGGGAGTGGGCATTTTTTAAGACGTTTGCTTAGGCTTATTGTAATCCAAGCTTCTTCTCTAGGTAGTGGATGTTTGCACCACCGTGTTGGAAGTTTTCGTCATTCATAATGGAGAATTGCAGTGGCACGTTAGTTTTGATGCCTTCGATGATCATCTCACCCAGTGCGTTTTTCATACGTGCAATCGCTACATCACGGTTCTCACCGTAAGTGATCAGTTTACCAATCATTGAATCGTAATGAGGTGGTACTGTGTAGCCTGTGTAGATATGAGATTCCCAACGTACACCCATACCGCCAGGAGCGTGGAAACGCTCGATCTTACCCGGAGATGGTAGGAAGCGCTCAGGGTCTTCTGCGTTGATACGACACTCAATCGCATGGCCACGGATCTTAATATCATCTTGAGTGAATGACAGAGGCTGACCCGCTGCAACACGAAGCTGTTCTTTGATTAGGTCGATGCCAGTAACCATCTCTGTTACTGGGTGCTCTACCTGAATACGAGTGTTCATTTCGATGAAGTAGAACTCACCGTTCTCGTATAGGAATTCAAACGTACCTGCGCCGCGGTAACCGATCTCGATACATGCACGAGTACAGCGTTCACCGATGTACTTACGCATTTCTTCGGTGATACCAGGTGCTGGAGCTTCTTCCACTACTTTTTGGTGACGACGTTGCATTGAACAGTCACGCTCACCAAGGTGGATTGCGCCGCCTTGACCGTCAGCAATAACCTGAACTTCAACGTGACGAGGGTTTTCTAGGAATTTCTCCATGTAAACCATGTCATTGTTGAACGCCGCTTTTGCTTCAGCACGTGTCATTGCAATGGCTTGGATAAGGTCTTTCTCTGCTCGAACAACACGCATACCACGACCGCCGCCGCCGCCAGATGCTTTGATGATTACTGGGTAACCAATGCGCTTAGCAAATGCTTTGTTTTTCTCTTCGTCATTGTCTAGAGGGCCGTCAGAACCCGGTACACAAGGAACGCCTGCTTTCTTCATTGCATTGATAGCAGATACTTTATCGCCCATTAGGCGGATAGTGTCTGCCTTTGGACCAACGAAGATGAAACCACTGCGCTCAACTTGCTCTGCGAAGTCTGCGTTCTCAGACAGGAAGCCGTAACCTGGGTGGATAGCCACAGCACCAGTCACTTCTGCTGCAGAAATGATGCGTGGAATGTTTAGGTAGCTGTCGATACCACGAGCAGGGCCGATACATACGGTTTCGTCTGCGAGTAGTACGTGCTTAAGATCGCGGTCAGCTGTTGAGTGAACAGCGACGGTCTTAATACCTAATTCTTTACAAGCGCGAAGAATACGAAGTGCAATTTCACCTCGGTTCGCGATGACTACTTTGTCTAGCATAAGGCAAGCCCCGCTTATTCGATTACAACAAGAGGTTGGTCGAATTCAACTGGTTGGCCGTCTTCAGCTAGGATTGCTGTAACAACGCCAGATTTGTCCGCTTCGATTTGGTTCATCATTTTCATTGCTTCAACAATACATAGAGTATCGCCAGCATTTACTTTCTGACCCACTTCTACGAATGCTTTAGAGTCTGGGCTTGGAGAGCGGTAGAAAGTACCAACCATTGGAGAAAGAACTTGGTGACCTGCAGGTGTTGCTGCTGGAGCTTCTGCTGCTGGCGCTTCCGCTACTGGTGCCGCTGCTACTGGAGCAGGTGCCGCCGCTGGAGCTGCTGCGTAGTGAATTGGTGCTTGAGGGGCTGCAGTGCCATGACGGCTGATGCGCACTGACTCTTCACCTTCAGAGATCTCTAGCTCAGCAATGCCAGACTCTTCAACTAACTCAATTAGCTTCTTGATTTTACGAATATCCATCTTTTCTTTCTCTTTTATCTTGTGATTAAGACAACCCTCGTAGGGTTGCAGAGTGTTAGGGTTACTTTGCCTGTAGCTTATTGATCGCTGCAGACAGAGCAAATTCATAACCTTGTGCGCCTAAACCGCAAATCACACCCTCTGCTTTATCTGACAGATAAGAGTGATGACGGAATGGTTCACGTGCGTGCACATTTGATAAGTGCACCTCAATAAATGGGATGGCGACGCCAAGTAATGCATCTCGCAGCGCCACACTAGTATGAGTGAAAGCCGCTGGATTGATGATGATGAAGTCAATCTTGCCATAGGCAGCGTGAATGGCTTCAATCAGTTCGTACTCACGATTTGATTGTAGGTGTTCCAGTTCTACCCCAGCGTTATGGGCTTGCTCTGTAAGAGTATCCACAACTTGAGCTAAGGTACTGTGACCATAGTGTGTCGGTTCGCGCAGACCCAATAGATTAAGATTTGGTCCGTTTAGAACAAGAATCCGTGACTTTGCAGACATTGTGTTGCTATCTTCCCTTATCGTGAGTGGAACGTTTATATTCCCAAATATACGATAGTTCAGCACGATTTTTTTGTTAAAACCGAGCAAATTTTAAAAAATCGACCAAGATTATAGCTAATTCATAGCAATTAGCAGCAATTTACTGGTCTAATCTCCTAATAGCCACTCTCGTTTCTGTAACCAAGTTAACAAAAACAACATAATTGCCATATTTTTTGTGTGGCCAATTTGTGCACTAAAGCAAAAAACCGCCATGAGTGATGGCGGTTTTTAAAGTGCTTTTAAAACAGTTGGTTGAATTTATGCCAATTCTGCTTTCTCTGCGATAAGTTTATCTACAACGCTCGGATCGGCAAGCGTTGATGTGTCTCCGAGGTTGCTGGTATCACCCGTTGCAATTTTACGCAGGATTCGACGCATGATCTTACCAGAACGAGTCTTCGGTAAGGAATCCGTCCAGTGCAGTACATCTGGTGTTGCAATTGGACCAATTTCTTTACGCACCCAATCTTTCACTTCTTTGTGTAGCTCTGCTGACGGGAATTCACCATCGTTCAAGGTAATGTAAGCGTAGATAGCTTGGCCTTTGATATCATGCGGAATGCCCACAATAGCGGCCTCAGCAATTTTATGATGTGCGACAAGAGCCGATTCTATTTCAGCGGTACCCATGCGGTGACCCGACACGTTTAGTACGTCATCAACACGGCCCGTGATCCAGTAGTAACCGTCTTCGTCACGACGAGCCCCATCACTAGTAAAGTACATTCCCTTGAAGGTTGAGAAGTAGGTCTGTTCAAAGCGCTCGTGGTCGCCATAAACAGTACGCATCTGACCTGGCCATGAATCAAGGATCACCAAGTTACCTTCTGCTGCGGTTTCTTCAATGATGTTGCCCATGTTATCAACCAGTGCAGGTTGGACTCCGAAGAATGGTCGAGTTGCTGAGCCTGGTTTTAAGTCTGTTGCACCTGGTAGTGGTGCAATTAAGATACCGCCGGTCTCTGTTTGCCACCAAGTATCAACGATAGGCGAGCTTTCGTTACCAATCGTTTTGTAGTACCACTCCCACGCTTCAGGGTTGATAGGCTCACCTACTGAACCCATCACACGTAAGCTTGAACGAGATGTCCCTGCTACCGCTTCGTTACCTTTTGCCATTAGTGCACGAATAGCGGTTGGCGCAGTGTAGAGAATGTTCACTTGGTGCTTATCAACCACTTCACTCATACGAGCCGTGCTTGGGTAGTTTGGAACACCTTCAAACAGAATGGTTTTGGCCCCGTTCGCTAGTGGACCATAAATTAGGTAAGTATGGCCTGTAATCCAGCCCACATCCGCGGTACACCAGAAGGTTTCACCTGGTTGATAATCGAAGACATATTTAAAGGTCATTGCCGCGTAGACGAGGTAACCGCCTGTAGTATGTAGTACGCCTTTAGGTTTACCTGTCGAGCCAGATGTGTAGAGGATGAACAGCGGGTCTTCGGCTTTCATCTCTTCTGGTGGGCAAACGTCAGAAACGTTGGCTGTTGCTTCGTGCCACCAAACATCACGGTGTTCATGCCATTCAACATCACCACCTGTACGTTTAAGTACGACGACTTTATTGATGGTTTTTACGTCTGGGTTGGTTAGTGCTTCATCCACGTTCTTTTTCAGTGGAACAGCGCGTCCGCCACGTACGCCTTCGTCTGCGGTGATCACGACTTTAGCGTCAGAGTCGATGATACGGCCGGATAGTGCTTCTGGTGAGAAACCGCCAAATACTACGGTGTGAACCGCACCAATACGGGTACAAGCGAGCATAGCCACAGCGGCTTCTGGCACCATTGGCATATATAGACACACCACGTCTCCCTTGCGTACGCCTTGCTCTTTCAATGCGTTGGAGAATTTACACACTTCTTTGTGCAGTTCGTTGAAAGTGAGTGTTTTGTCGTCGGCTGGATCATCGCCTTCCCAAATGATGGCGACGTCGTCCCCGTGTTCTGCAAGATGACGGTCAATACAGTTAGCCGAGACGTTCAGTGTGCCATCTTCAAACCAGCGAATATCAACATGGCCAGTGTCGAAAGAAGTGCTTTTTACTTTGGTGAAAGGTTTGATCCAATCAACGATTTTGCCGTGTTCGTTCCAGAAGCCCTCTGGATCGGTTACCGACTGCTGATACATGGCTAAGTAAGTATCATTATCCGCGTGTGTATGAGTTTTAATATTTTCTTTTACCGGATAAACGTGGGCTTCGCTCATGGCTTCTCTCCTTGTGCCTTATTTCTCGGCCTTACACCAATCTAGATAAGATTTTGAATATATTTTTGTAGGGCTGTTTTTTGGTTCTAAATAACTTGGTCGTGGTAATGACGACGTTGTGCTTATAACTGTCAGTCACCGCGCGTATTTCCACAATTAGACTTTAGGATGAGAGTGATAGAAGCGCCGGGAAATCGCTGAAACAAAAGTATTTCTGGGAGCTAGGTCAACTGATTTTTATGTATACGGTGCGGTTAGGTTGGGTAAATCGCCTTTCGTTAAGCGGACAAAGACCAAAGCGGCAGAAATCGCGTCTTGCAAGGCGTCGTGTTTGTCTTGGATAGGAAGTTCGAGGTGTTTACAAATGGCATCCAGACTTAAGTCGAAATAGGCATTCGGCAAATGTCGTTCCAACTTATCGTGATAAATCTGACTGACCTCGATCAGTGGGTTAGGAAGTGGGAAGCCAAGTTGCCTCAGACAAGCAAGGTCTAAGATCTTTTTATCGTAACGAATGTGATAGCCCACAAGTGGTCGGTTGCCGATAAAGTCGAGCAGCTCGAGCAGCGCCTCTTTTTCACTGATGCCATCGACTAAGTCTTGGTGGCGAATTCGATGGATCTTGACCGAGCCTGAGTCGAGCGATTGCGGCGCGCGTAAGCGGACTTCAAATGGTTGACTGGTGATGATGCGGTTGTCGATGATCTTGGTGGCTGCAATAGTCACCAGCTCGGCACGATTTGGGTCAAGGCTGGTGGTTTCGCAGTCAAGAGAGACGTATTCTGTTTTATCTGGCGTGCAAAACAGCGACTGATAAGGCGAGCCTTTCAATTTGTAGTACCAGTATTTGCGTTGTAACCAGTTCATTGCTTACGCCTCTGTGATTTATGAAAATCAGGGTTAATCACGAATTTGATAATGGAAGCCTAAAAATTGCTTAAATTTCTTCACCACATGTAAGCTGTGGCGAAGCAAATCACGCTCAGTTCTATCCAGTTGTTTAATATCAATGTTATTCAACGCTTCTTGCTTTTTGAGTTGCTGATTAAGGCGAAGTTTAAAGAACAATTTTAGTGCTTCGTTGAGATTATCTGCTGTTTCGGGTTCTAAGATGCGCTTATTTCTCAGAGCTTCAATGCGTTCAAACGTGTTCTTCTCTTCAATGGCATACTCCAAAGACAAGGTGCGAATGCCGTGTACAATTGGGAAAATACCGCCGCGTTTAATGTCCAATCCGTCTTTAGCACTTTTTACGTTGCCAAATAGAGTTAGGGGCACCGAAAACTGCAAGGCAGGGCGAGTAAAATCAGACAATATCAACATGCGATCTTTCATTGTGTCACGAAGATGCGCCGCAATTGGAGCCAGCAGCTCGCAATTCCCAGCAACAGCATGGGCGTCACTGAAAATGGCTAAGTCCATGATTTGTTGTGGTTCGGCTTTAGCTATCCAGTGGTTTAGGGTGCTTATCCATTCTTGCTGTGTTTTGACCCATTTCGGGTTGTTAACCATCACTTTACCAGGGCAAAGTGGATAACCGAGCTGTTGTAGGGTGTGTGTGAAGGATTGCATCACTTGTTCGCAATGAGGCCATTCCAGACCATCTTGAATAATCAGGGCATTGTCTTGATCGGTTTTGAGAATTTGCTCTCCTCGGCCTTCAGAGCCGAGTACGATCAAGCAACAATGGTCGTGCAAGGCTGGTGGTATTACTAACTCGAACGCTTTCTCGATAATTTGCTCGTTTACGGCTGAGATCAGCTCCATGATGAAGCGAGTGCGGATGCCGTTTTTCAATAAGCTCTCGACCAATTGACGTTGGCGGTTTGAGGCCAAAGCGAGCTCTTCCACGCTGCTTGCTCGAGCAATACTGAGCGTTAACACGTGAGAGTGGGTTGAGAACGCGCTAAGAATTTGGGTCATATCCAGCATGCCAACGGCTCTGTTACCTTCACATACCATGAGGCGTTTCATTCTGTTTCTGGTCATTGTGATCATGGCGTTGAATAGAAAGTCACCATCATCAACGTGATAAACAGGAAAGCTCGCGATCTCACCCACTGGTGTGTCGAGCGCGCAACCATCCAACATCACAGAATGCAGCATATTAGTACGAGTCACTATTGCGTACGGGTGGGCTGATGGCCATTTTTCCAATCGTGGATCATCGCCATGGAGTTGAACCAATGCAGCGTCAATCCCATTTTCTTTTAAGGAACGTGTTACCTCGTTAATTGGTGTATTTGGTTCGAGGATCATCGGTGGGTGATAAATGCTGCGGTCAACTTTAGTGAGAATAAACTCCGCTAAGTTTTGCTGTTGATGAGCCGCTTCGATGAGCTCTTGCCGTTTCGATAAATTGTTATCGAAATAGGCTGCAAACTGGCCATTTTCGTTGTAAAGGGCAAGGAAAATTTCTTTCGGCAGTAGGTAAGAGAGCGTGTCCTCAAGCGCGATGTAGTGATGACGTACCTTGTCTTCAAGTAACGAGCGTACATCGAACATATCGTCGTTGGCATAATGTGCGAACACTTCCTGTTGATCGTTGGAGCGCTCTTCTACCGCGCCTTTGATCAGAATATGTAAGTGGGGGTTCTTCTGTCCGCAGGATAAAATAACATCTCGAGCTCGATAGTAGGCGACGTCCAGAGACGATCGCAGTCGCGTTTGTTGTGCTTCAGTTAAGCGATCGAACGGTGGAGATTGCATGTTAAATTTGTCAGGCATGAGAACACCCAATAATGATGGAAGGAACACTCTCTAAGTCTGACAAATTTCTTACCGGAAGCCAGACGACTTTGGTCTAAATTACGATGTTTTCGCTTGAAGATGCCAAATGTCGCAAAGTTAGTATTCCATCGAGGAAACGATAAGTTTCTTATTCTTCCCTTTTTATAATACGCATGGCGATCCATAATTCCCGGCTCGAACGTTGGTGTTCCCGTTTTAGGATATTTGTAATGTTGAAACCTTCTCCGTATGGCTGGATTTCCCAGTACTTTCTCGGATTCTTCTTTGCGTATGGCGTGTATCTGCCATTTTGGTCACTTTGGTTTAAGGATCAGGGCGTATCTTCGACAGATATCGGTTTGCTGGTCGGGTTAGGCCTTGCGACACGTTGTGTTGCCAATATCGTGATCACCCCACGAGTACACAAAGTCGAACATCTTATGCCTGCTTTACGTTGGTTGAGTTTCGCTGCCCTCCTTTTTGTTGGATTTCACTTTTTTACGGGTGGTAGCTTTTGGTTAATGGCACTAGCGACAGTGTTGTTCAATCTTTGTTGTGGACCGATTATTCCGTTGTCGGACGCGATGGCAAATTACTACGCTCGCCTGAAAATGCTCGATTATGGCCGCACGCGGCTATGGGGTTCGATCGCCTTTATCGCAGGCTCGACGGCAGTGGGCTACCTGGTGGCTGAATTTGGCTCCGATATGATCTTGTACACTGCGATGTTCGGCGTGTTTATCTCGTTGCTGTTTGCTATGCGACCGACTAACCCAATGCCTGTAACGCACGGTGGGCAAAGCGCAGAACGTCCAAAGCTGACCGCTCTTTTGACCGACAAGCCGATACTAAAATTCTTAGTGTTGGTGTCACTAATTCAGGGCAGTCATGCGGCTTACTACGGCTTTAGTGCGATTCACTGGAAGGCCGCTGGTCACTCGGAAGATGTCATTGGCTACTTATGGAGCTTGGGGGTGGCCGCAGAAGTGGCAGTGTTTGCACTGAGTAAGCGTTTATTCGTAGGTTGGTCAATACGCGCGCTGTTTATTGCTGCTGCCGTTGGTGTAATGATGCGTTGGGGTATTACGGCGTCGACAACATCAATTATTGCTTTGGTGATTGTTCAACTATTGCATGGTGTGACTTTCGCTACCGCACACATTGCCGCGATCCAATATATCCAAAACTCCGAAGAAAATAAGATCGTAGCGTTGCAAGCGTTGTATAACGCGATTCCGTTGGGCGCATTTATCGCGTTAATGACCGTATTGAGTGGCTGGGGTTATGAGCACTGGGGACCGCTTGTGTTCTGGGGCATGGCCGCGATGGGGTTATTGGCTCTGTTCATCAAGCTTGATTCGCAAGACCCACATCAGGTGGTTGATGTATCAGACAAGCCACTTGAAACACAGAATTAGACTTATGTAACAAAGGTTAAAAACTAAGCTTTGTCTCCGTTATCAAAGCAGTGTTAAATGAAACCTCTCCCTCATGGAGAGGTTTTTTTATTCTCTTGCTTTAAAAGTAGCAAGAAAGGCAAGAAAGGATATCGGATGCAAGGATGGCTGGTGGTTCCCGTTTCTTTAGCGTATTTGGGAGCTTTATTTATCATCGCGTGGTACGGCGACATTCAGAAAAGGTGGCTAGCACGCTGGCGGCCTTGGATTTATAGCCTTTCCATTGCGGTGTACTGTACATCATGGACCTTCTACGGCACGGTCGGGCAGGCCAGCAGTAATCCTTGGTCTTTCTTGCCCATCTATATTGCTCCCATTTTAGTGTTTACCATCGGATGGCGCGTTTTAGCTCGGCTTATTTTGATTGCTAAACGGGAACACATCACGTCGATTGCTGACTTTATCGGAGCACGCTACGGTAAATCCCAAGGTTTGGCCGTGGTTGTTACGCTCATAGCGGTTGCGGGAATTTTGCCGTACATCGCTTTACAGCTGCGTGGTATCACTATGGGGCTTGAAATTATTGCACCAGAGCTGGCTACTGATTTTGGTTATCAAAACGATAGCGTGTCGTGGTTTGTTGTGGTCGCATTGGCGATTTTTACGATGCTATTCGGTACCCGCCACATTGATAACACGGAACACCATCGTGGGATGATGATGGCAATTGCCTTCGAATCCATTATCAAACTGCTGGCTTTTTTAGTGGTTGGTGTCTTCATTGTTTGGTTGGCGATGAACACCGAGAGTTTGAGCTTAATAGATGTTGCCGCACAGACGTATCAGTCACCAAATATCCCGACTATATTGATTCATACTGTACTCACGATGCTGGCGATCGTTTGCCTTCCGCGACAATTCCATACGATGGTGGTGGAAAATGAACGTGCTCAAGATTTGCACGTGGCGCGTTGGTTGTTCCCCATTTATCTGATCTTAATGGGGATTTTTGTCTTACCTATTGCATGGGTAGGGCAAGGTCTCTTGAGTGGCGCTTCGCCTGATACTTATGTCATCAGTGTGCCGATGTCGGTAGGGGCGAGTGAAATCGCCTTGCTTGCGTTTCTAGGCGGTACTTCAGCGGCAAGTGGCATGGTTATCGTATCGACGATTGCCTTAGCGATCATGGTCTCGAATGACTTGGTTATGCCATTGCTATTGCGTCGCATGCGACTGACGCAGCGTAACCATCACCATTTTTCTGAATTATTACTGCGGATCCGCCGTGGTTTGATTTTAGTTTTGTTGATTGGCGCGTGGTGTTTCTATCAAGCGTTGGACACCATTCATTCACTTTCTGCTATCGGCTTTCTATCGTTCGCGGCTATCACGCAATTCGCTCCTGCGCTGGTTGGCGGTATGTATTGGCGTCAAGGGAATAAGAAAGGTGTGTATGTTGGCCTCGCGGTGGGTTTTGCTACCTGGTTGATTACGTTAATGAGCCAAACAGACATGCTTGCCGGAGACGCCAGTAATAACTTCCTGATCTGGTTGATTACGCCACCAGAGGTATTGGCTAGCTTTGATATCGCGATTTCAGATTGGGGGATGATCCTCAGCGTGGTCGCTAATGCAGTGTGTTTTGTTGTGGTTTCTATGGCTACCCGACCAAGCCTAAGTGAGCGCTTACAATCGGCATCATTCGTTGGTACACCGTTGCCTGAAAGCGAAAATATGAGTCTGTACCAGAGCCGCGTTACGGTTGCAGAACTGGAAATGCTAGCATCCAGATTTGTAGGACGAACGCGAGTTAAAGCGGCGTTTCAAGCCTACTGGAGCCAGCAACGAGAAGAGTTGATGCCGAATCAACAAGCGCCATCTTCTCTGATTCGGCATACGGAGCGTGTGCTAGCAGGGGTATTTGGAGCATCTTCTGCTAAGTTAGTACTTACTTCCGCTCTGCAAGGAAGAAACATGCAGCTTGAAGAGGTGGCGACTATCGTCGATGAAGCCTCTGAACTGTACGATTTTAGTCGGGGTTTACTCCAAGGCGCGATTGAGCATATTGGACAAGGTATTGCGGTCGTCGATAAGCAACTACGCTTGGTAGCGTGGAACCAACGCTATTTAGAACTCTTTGAATTTCCGCCAGGCCTGATTCAAGTAGGTCGACCGATTGCGGATGTGATTCGGCACAATGCAGAGCAGGGGTTGTGTGGCCCTGGTGACCCTGATGACCACGTTCGTCGCCGTGTTTATCACCTTGAGCAAGGGACTCGGCACACCTCTTCTCGGGTTCGTCCCGATGGTCGCGTGATAGAGGTGCAAGGTAACCCAATGCCAGGTGGTGGCTTTGTGATGAGCTTTACCGACATCACCGTATTCCGTGATGCAGAGCAAGCACTGAAAGACGCCAACGAGACATTGGAAGAAAGGGTACGTCTGCGGACTCGAGAATTAGAACAACTCAACAAGCAGCTGGTGGAAGCGACGCAGCGCTCTGATTTGGAATCGAAGTCCAAATCACGGTTCTTGGCGGCAGTAAGCCATGACTTGATGCAACCGCTCAACGCGGCGCGTCTATTCGCATCTTCACTATCGGAAGTCGCCAAAGACAGCGAAGCCAAAAAGCTGTCAGCACACATTGAAAGTGCTTTAGAGGCTGCCGAAGACTTAATTGGAGATTTGCTGGATATCTCGCGTTTGGAATCGGGCAAGTTGGAAGTCAACGTGCATGGCTTTGCGTTAAATGATGTGTTATCGAATTTGAATGCTGAGTTTAGTGCGTTAGCCAAACAGCAAGGTATAGAGTTCACCATGATTCCGTCCTCACTCATGGTTAAGTCGGATCCCAAACTGCTGCGCCGTGTGGTGCAAAACTTCCTGACCAATGCGTTTCGTTATAACCCGAATGGCAAAGTCGCACTCGGTGTTCGCCGCGTGAAAGGGCGAGTGCGTATTGATGTATGGGATAATGGAGTGGGGATTGAAGAAGAGAAGCAGCAAGAGATTTTTGAAGAGTTTAATCGCGGAACTCAAGTTCGTTCCGACCAAGGTCTCGGACTTGGTTTGGCGATTTCGAAAGGAATTGCTCAGGTACTTGGGCATGAAATTTCGATGCGCTCTTGGGTTGGAAAAGGCAGTGTTTTTTCCATCACCCTAGATAAAGCTGATCATGTTCAGCCTCATCCAGTTCACGTGGCGATGAATAAGCAATCTGAACTTGGTCATCTGAGAATCCTTTGTGTCGATAATGAGCCTGACATTCTAGTCGGCATGGAAAACTTACTTTCCCGATGGGGTTGCGATACACGAGTTGCGATTGATTTAGTTGAAAGTCTACAAGCGCTTGAGGATGGTTGGATTCCGGATGTAATTTTCTCCGATTACCGACTTGATGATGGTCGTACTGGTTTAGAAGTGCTACAGCAATGCCGCCTGAGATTAGGCCACAGCTTTGAAGGCGTCATCATCAGTGCAGATCGTACCGATGATATGCTTGATGGCATCAAAGCAAATGGGTTCAGCTTTATTGCTAAGCCAGTTAAGCCGCTTAAGCTGCGTTCGGTGCTCAATCGAGTCGCTTAGGATTGGAGTGTTTGAAAAATCGCTATAAAAAGAGACCTCCGAATGGAGGTCTCGATGTTTGTAATCTTAGTTGATAGGCTGAGTTTGCCGCTTATTCTGCGACGCCGCCTTGGGTCAGTTTGGCTGGATTAAGCAATCGCTCTAGTGTGGCTCTATCCAAATCAGTTTCTTCTTCCGCGACATCAATAATCGCGCGTCCCTGTTTGTAGGCTTTTTTCGCGACTTCTGCCGCTTTTAGGTAACCAATGACCGGGTTGAGAGCCGTGACCAAAATAGGGTTTTTGGCGAGTGCTACATCCAAGTTATCTTGGCGAACTTCAAACGTCGTAATGGCTTTGTCAGCTAAAGCGGTTGCGCTGTTAGAGAGTAACTCGATGCTCTCCAATACGTTATGAGCAATAACTGGCAGCATGACGTTAAGCTGGAAGTTGCCCGCTTGGCCTGCGACGGTAATGGTGGTGTCATTACCAATGACTTGCGCTGATGCCATCGCTGCGGCTTCTGGGATCACAGGATTTACTTTGCCAGGCATGATGGAAGAACCCGGTTGCAAGCCTTGTAATTCAATCTCACCTAAACCAGCCAATGGGCCTGAATTCATCCAACGAAGATCGTTTGCGATCTTCATGATCGCAACTGCTGCTGTTTTGAGCTGTCCCGACAGAGCGACGATCGCATCTTGACTGCTTAAATTGAAAAAGAAGTTATCACTGGCCGTGAACTGAATACGAGTTGACTGGGTTAGGTTGCTAGCGAATAAGTCTGCAAAGCGTGGATCGGCATTGATCCCCGTTCCAACCGCCGTACCACCTTGGGCTAAGGCTTTTACAGCAGGAAGAGCTTGTTCAATCGCTTGTTTTGCATGCTCGATTTGGAACTGCCAACCGCCAAGTTCTTGAGCAAAGGTAATTGGCATCGCGTCCATTAAGTGGGTGCGACCGGTTTTTACAACATCTTTCAATGCTTGCTGTTTAGACTCTAGTGTTTGGCTTAGGTGTGACAGGGCCGGGAAGAGCTGTTTTTCAATGGCTAATGCTGCGCTAACTTGAATGGCCGTCGGTACCACATCGTTGCTGCTTTGTCCCATGTTGACGTGATCATTAGGGCTGACAGTGCCGCCTAGATGCTGGGAGGCCAGTGTTGCAATTACTTCATTCGCATTCATATTTGAGCTAGTGCCTGATCCGGTTTGAAATACGTCAATTGGGAATTGCTCAATATGATTGCCTTCGATAATTGCTTGAGCTGCGTCAGCAATCGCGTTGGCAATATCTCCTTCAAGCAGCCCTAGCTGTGCGTTGGTGAGTGCCGCAGTCTGCTTGATGTGTGCTAACGCTTTGATAAAACTAGATGGCATTTTATGTTGACTGAATGAGAAGTTATCGACGGCGCGTTGAGTCTGGGCTTGGTAGAGAGCATCTGCAGGGACCGTTACTTCGCCCATACTGTCAGTTTCTATGCGGAATTCGGTGCTCATGGTAGGGATCCTTTTGGTTAATCGAGTGAGATTTGAATCAGGCGTAATTGTTGTTGTAGTGCGAGAAATTTCACGTCGCCTTGTTCAAACTGGTAGTAATAGCGTTTGAGGCAAAATAATGGCGTATGGATAGAATCGAGACAGACACGACGGAAGATACGACTGCGAGTTGAGTCTTGAATTGCGTCTAGTAAATGGAAATAAACCTGACGTAAAAACAGCTCACACAACAATAGATTTTCTTCATCGGCATCGTGTTCATAACAGGAAGACAACACCATTCCCCAATGAATATAGTCATGAATCACGTCTGGCTCAAAGCCATGTGGTGCGGCGAGAAGGAATCTATCTTGGGCTTTAAAAAATGCGTTAAAGATGTCCCGTTTGTTGTCCATAACCACCTCTCATCAAATGTAATGATAATTATTATCAATTAAGTTGTGAGTTGGCAACCCTTTTTAGAGTAAGAGGTTGTTGAAGAAAGACTTACGGAAGCAAAAGCCGACGCAAAGGCGTCGGCTGAGTAGGAATTCATTTATGCTGAGTGAAACTAAGTCACTGTCGTTTGAAGACCGGTGAATTAGCTTGTCGCCGTTATTCAGTAAATAAGGTTTCGTACTTCACAAATGCGGTTTGCGTTTCACCATAATACAGTGTGCCGCCTGATTGAATGACGACTCTTAACCAGCTTTCTGCAGATGCAGGCTTTGGTAAGGTGATGTACCAGCTTTGGCCTGCTTGATCGGCGGGCTTCATATCAATCGGTTGAGCGTTTTTCTCTTTGTCACTCACAATAGAAACTTTAACACCTTCGAGTGGGTAAGCGGCGTTGAGTGATAATTCTAAGTTATTTTTAGTGAGTTTTTCCGAGCGAAATTTCACTTTAAAATCGCCATTTTCCATATCACACAGACCACTGGTGTAACGACAATTAGACTTACTCGCGAGTTTGTAAGTTTCCCCTTCTTGCGCCGCGTGGGGCTTCTCGCTGAGGGCCATATCGGTACCGAAGTAAGCGATCAAAGAGAGAACTGGCGCAATCAGTAGAGCGAGAATAAAGTGCTTGTTTTTGAACATCTTGGCTTCCTTGCAACGACATACTGCGAATATGGTAACTGAAAAGTGAGAATAAAAAAGCCCCGGACGGCTGGTTCCAAACGGGGCTTTTGTGGTTTTGATTAGTTTTTAGTGATCCACTGCGCTACCAGCACCTACTGGTACGCGAACGTGTTCGACTAGGTCTTTTACTTCTTGTGGCGTTTCTGCAGTTACTTTGGAGACAGCGAATGCGACGATGAAGTTAAATAGTGCGCCGATAGCACCAAACGCGTTTGGCTCAATACCTAGGAACCAGTTTGTTCCCCAGCTTTCTAGATATTTCCAATCAGCAACGAAAAGGATGCCTTTGTGTTGGAATACGTAGAACAGCGTAATACTGATACCCGCAATCATACCGGCGATTGCGCCTTCTTTGTTGATGCTCTTGCTGAAGATGCCCATCATCAATGCAGGGAAGATGGATGAAGCGGCAAGACCAAAGGCGAGTGCTACCGTACCTGCGGCAAATCCAGGCGGATTTAGACCGAGATAGCCTGCGGCTGCTATCGCTACTGCCATTGATATTCGACTAGCAAGTAGCTCTTTTTTCTCGGATATGTTCGGATTGATAACCCCTTTGATTAAGTCATGGGAAATAGCTGAAGAAATGGCGAGTAGTAAACCTGCTGCGGTAGATAGTGCAGCTGCAAGACCACCTGCTGCCACAAGTGCAATCACCCAGTTTGGTAGTTTAGCGATCTCTGGGTTAGCCAATACCATGATGTCGTTATCAACGCGCAGTTCGTTGGTGGACGCATCTGAAGTGTATTGGATATTGCCATCGCCATTTTTATCGTCAAAACCGAGTAGTCCAGTTGTTTCCCAGTTTTTGAACCACGCAGGACGCTCGTCATACGCTAGGTGCTGACCCGGAGCTGGATTTACCGTATTCATTAGGTTGAGGCGAGCCATCGCTGATACCGCTGGTGCAGTAGTGTAAAGGATGGCGATGAAGATCAGAGCCCAACCTGCTGATGTACGTGCGTCGCGAACCTTCGGCACGGTAAAGAAACGGATAATTACGTGTGGTAGACCGGCAGTACCAATCATCAGTGACATGGTGTAGACAAACATATTAAGTGTGTCGCCACGTACTTGGGTCGTGTATTCACTGAATCCGAGTTCGGTCACCACTTGGTCAAGCCGATCGAGTAGATAGACATCGGTACCAGCCATGGTACTCCCTAGACCAATTTGTGGGATTGGGTTACCAGTGAGTTGCAGAGAGATAAAGATTGCAGGGATAGTGTAAGCAAGAATGAGTACGCAATATTGAGCAATCTGCGTGTAAGTGATGCCTTTCATGCCGCCAAGAACCGCGTACATGAAAACGATACACATACCAATTAATAGGCCAGTGGAGTAGTCCACTTCTAAGAAGCGACCAAACGCAACACCTACGCCTTTCATCTGACCGATAACATAAGTCACTGATGCGATGATAAGACAAACAACCGCTACGATACGTGCGGTATTGGAGTAAAAGCGTTCACCAACAAACTCTGGCACCGTAAACTTCCCAAATTTGCGTAGGTAAGGTGCTAGCAACAGCGCAAGCAGAACGTAACCACCAGTCCAACCCATGAGAAATACTGAGCCGCCATAGCCCATGAAGGCAATTAAGCCTGCCATTGAGATAAACGACGCTGCGGACATCCAATCGGCTGCGGTTGCCATACCATTTGCAATCGGGTTTACACCGCCACCAGCAACATAAAACTCTTTGGTTGAGCCGGCGCGAGCCCAAATAGCAATCCCGATGTACAGGATGAACGTGGCGCCAACGACCAGGTAAGTAATAGTTTTCAAATCCATCTGAGTGACTCCTTATTCGTCCACGCCGAATTCACGGTCAATTTGGCGCATCTTCCATGCGTAATAGAAAATAATTCCTAGGAAGGCATAGATGGAGCCTTGTTGAGCAAACCAGAAACCGAGTTTGTAGCCGCCTAGTTGAAATTGATTTAGTACGTCGACAAATAAAATGCCGCAGCCGAAAGACACGACGAACCAGATGACCATTAGGCCGATCATGAGCTTCACGTTTTTGTCCCAATAGGCTTTGGCTCTTTCTTCGCTTTCAAATGCCATTGCCGTCTCCTTACGATTGGTATTGTTGTTAATGAAATGTTTCAATGTGTACATTAGCAAGGTGTTGGCAATAACTCTTTTCAACTTTAGTCGGGGTGTTAAAAATGAAGAACCCCCATATTATGGGCTTTTTCAGCGAACAAAGGGGTAAAATGTTATGTTAATAAACTGTTAAGTTAGCCAAAGGTCTAAAGGTTGATTGGATAAACAAGCATGATTAAGACTGGCCATTAATCTTTTCTTCATTGAACTTGGAGATGCTGTGTAAGTATTGGTGGTGATCTTGTGGCTCTTAATGAGAGAAGGCGTAGATAAGAAAGCTCACAAGTAATTTATTTACATAAAGTTTTCGCATCAAATCACCGTTTTAACGCACAATAAAGTAATATAACTGAGTCATTCTCGTACAACCTCGCATTTTGAGACGGTGTAAAGGGGAGGCAGATTAGGGCATTACCTCATTAACGAAGTAGCCTTGCTCATCACAATTATTATCGTTTTTCATTAAGGGAGGGTGAGAATGGACGCAGACACCATTAACAGTTTTTTTCTAATAGGTGCGTTGTTAATCGCACTTAGCGTTCTTTTAAGCCCAGTGTCTTCTAAGTTGGGAATCCCAATTCTTTTGGTATTTTTAGCCGTTGGAATGCTAGCGGGGGAAGACGGCTTAGGCGGCATTTTATTCGATAACTTTTCGATCGCTTATTTGGTTAGTAACCTCGCATTAGCCATCATTTTGCTTGATGGTGGGATGAGAACGCGGGTCGCCAGCTTTAGGGTTGCGTTATGGCCCTCGGTCTCTTTGGCGACATTTGGCGTTGCGATCACCACCATTTTGACCGGGCTGATGGCAACGTGGTTATTCGACTTAGATTTATTGCAAGGCATATTGGTTGGTGCGATTGTTGGCTCCACCGATGCTGCCGCGGTCTTCTCTCTACTCAAAGGTCGTAGCCTGAACGAACGTGTTGGTTCAACGCTGGAAATTGAATCCGGCACCAATGACCCTATGGCGGTGTTTCTGACCGTAACTCTGATTGCTATTTTAGCGAACCCTGGCGCAGATTTAAGTGCGGGCTTTTTGGCGTTCAGTTTTCTTAAGCAGTTTGGTATCGGCGCGTTACTTGGCTTCGCTGGTGGCTGGATCTTATGGAAAGTTATCAATCGCAATCAATTACCAGATGGGCTGTATTCTATTTTAACGGTCAGTGGTGGCTTGCTTATTTTCGCTTTATCTAACACTTTGGGTGGCAGTGGTATTTTGTCGATTTACCTTGTTGGTCTTTTATTAGGTAACCGTCCAACACGCAGCCGCCACTCTATTCTTCATGTTTTAGATGGTATGACGTGGCTAGCTCAAATTGGTATGTTCTTGGTGCTTGGTTTGTTGGTTACACCATCTAATTTACTCTCTATTGCGTTGCCAGGTCTTGCGCTTGCTTTCGGGATGATTTTGTTTGCCCGACCAATCTCAGTTTGGATTGGTTTACTGCCATTCAAGAGTTTCACGCCACGTGAAAAGTGGTTTGTCTCTTGGGTAGGACTGCGTGGTGCTGTACCTATCATCCTCGCGGTATTTCCGATGATGGCAGGGTTGCCAGATGCTCAACTGTACTTCAATTTGGCATTCTTTGTAGTAATGGTGTCTTTGATAGTACAAGGGGGCACGTTGACTAAGGCGATGTCTCTTGCAAAGGTCGAGCTACCTTCTAAGCCTGAGCCAATTTCGCGTACGGGTGTAGAGATTTACCCGACCAGTGAGTGGGAGCTGTTTATCTATAGACTTAAAGCAGATAAATGGTGCATTGGTGAGCCATTACGTAGTCTTTCGATGCCGGAAGGAACGCGTATCGCCGCTGTATTTCGCAGTAAAGAGCTATTGCACCCATCCGGCAGTACGCGTCTTGAGGAAGATGATACCTTGTGTGTATTAGCACAAGAAAAGGATTTAGATGCACTGAGCTTACTGTTTAGTGAAGCCCCAGAGAAAGCGTCGCTAGCGCGATTCTTCGGTGACTTCTTCCTCGATATTGAAGTGAAGCTTGCCGATATTGCCGTGATGTATGGTTTGAATCTGGGGGATGAACCGCTGGATAAAAGTTTGAGAAACCTTGTCGAAGAGCAATTAGGTAGCACGCCAGTATTGGGAGACCATTTCGAGTGGCAAGGTTTGCATTGGATCGTCGCTGATGTTGTTGATCAGCAGGTCACTAAAGTCGGTATCCGATTGCCAAACGAAAAAAGTAAGTCTGACGATAAGACGTCAATCTAGTCGCTCATTTCCGTCAGCATAATCACGGCTTGCGTGCGGTTCTTTACACCGAGCTTACGGAAAATCGCTGTCATGTGCGCTTTTATGGTGGCTTCTGAAACATTCAATTCGTAAGCGATTTGCTTGTTCAGCAAGCCATCGGACAACATTCCCAACACTTTATATTGCTGCGGTGTTAGCGCAGCAATCTTTTCCGCTAAGTCATTACATGCCGCGTTATTGGTGATCAACCCTTCAGGGAAGTATGGGTCGCCATTCAGCACTTGATTGAGCGCGTTCACTAATTCGCGCATGTCGCTGGACTTGGGAATAAAACCAAATGCACCATGGCTTTTCACCTGCGTCACGATCGCCGGCTCTTCACTCGCTGAAACGACGACGATAGGTAAATCTGGATGCTCTGCTCGCAAATGAATCAAGCCAGACATACCATTTGCTCCTGGCATTTTGAGATCCAATAGCACTAAATCTGGCTCTTCCTCTCGCTCCAACAAAGCCAGAAGTGCGTCGAGTGAGTCCGCTTCCAGCAAATTTGCACCACTAATAGCCATGTGGATAGATTGAAACAAGGCATTCCGGAAGAGTGGGTGATCATCTGCAATAATGATGGTGTAGGTCGAATCCATGACGTTAAACACTTTTGACTATTTCGTTAAATTTATTATTGTCCAGCTTTGAGAGAGTGGACAATATTTATTCGCTAAAAGTCTGAACCAAATCGACTTTTATTAGGAAAATTGCATATAAACGCAATGTTCTTATTCAAATCTGAGCAATAAAAAACGCCAGTGGACATCACTGGCGTTTGAATATCTGGTTATCAGAACTGCTTGATATGCTCTAAGAAAGGCACGGCTTGCATAAAGCCCGTCAAACGAGCGTTTGAAACGTGTTCACCACTGGCATCCCAAAACTCAATTGTTGGTAAACCAAGCACACTCATGTGCTTCAGTAGTTCGATGTCTTGCACTTGGTTTTTGGTCACGTCCGCTTGCAGAAGAACGAAGTCTTGCAGTTTGGCTTCGACGCTTGGGTCATGGAAGGTGTACTTTTCAAACTCTTTACATGCTACACACCAATCGGCGTAGAAATCGAGCATGACGGGTTTACCTGCCGCTTTCGCAAGTGCCAGTTGTTCTTCAAGCTCCGCCACGTTAGCAATGCGAGTAAAGCTAACAGTGGCTTGCTGAGTTTGTGTTGTGCTGTTGCCAAACCAGTAATTTAAGATAGGTTGTGCTGAGGCTAGCAAACCTAAGACGGCGATTATGCCCACGGCACTTTGTTTCCAGCCACCAAACTCTAGACTGTTTTTGATGTGGTATAGCCAACCAAAAGCAGCAATACCCAGTGCTGACCACAGAATCGTTGACCACATTTCTGGCATGATACGCTCTAGTAAGAAGATAGGTGCGGCAAGCAGAATAAAGCCGAACAGCGTTTTCACGCGGTCCATCCAACCGCCGGCTTTTGGTAGCAACTTGTTGCCAAATACCGCTACAAGGATCAACGGAATACCCATGCCCATCGCTAGCGCGTAAAGGGCGACCCCACCGGTGAGTAAGTCGCCACTTTGTGCGACGTAAAGCAGCGCACCAGAGAGTGGGGCGGTAGTACACGGAGAACAAACCAAGCCAGATATTGCCCCCATTGCAAACACGCCAGCACTGCTACCACCTTGCTGCTTGTTACTTAAGTTATTCAGCCACGTTTGCACGCTGCTTGGTAGCTGTAATGAGTACAGACCAAACATAGAAAAAGCGAGTGCGATGAACAGTACGCTCAAACCAATCAGCACATAAGGGTGTTGCATTGCCGCTTGGAACTGCATACCTGCAGATGCCACCACAAGGCCGAGTAGGGTGTAAGTCAGCGCCATGCCTTGCACGTAGACGAATGACAAGCCTAGCGCGCGGCGTTGGCTTAGTTTGCCACTGCCAAGCACTATGCTGGTCAGAATTGGGTACATCGGCAGCACACAAGGTGTAAACGCCAAGCCCACACCAAGCGCCAAGAACAGAAGTGGTGTCCACCAGTTATCAGCAAGGTTGGCTGCAAGGCTATCTTGCTGTGTTACTGGCGCTGATGATGTGTCACCAGACGTAGATGATTGCGCCGCTGGTGGCGTTGCTGTTAGTGCCTGTTCTGCTTTTGATGCAGTTGTCGCCGTTGTTGAATCTGAGTTCGACGAAGTAAACGCGCTGATAGGAATCACGCGAGTTTCTGGCGGGTAACAGAAGCCTGCTTTCGCACAACCTTGGTATTGCACGACTACGCGAGCACCGTCTTGCCAATCATGCATTGGTACATTAACGAAGAGAGGTTGAGTATAGATATGCACGTCACCAAAGAATTCATCTTTATGCGGTGTGCCGTCTTCCATTTGCAGTTCGCCTAGCGATACTTTCTCACCAGCTACAGACAAGCGCTCTTGATATAGGTAGTACCCGTCACGTACCTGCCAATCGAGCATCAATTTGTCATCTTGTTGGTAGAAGTTAAATGGAAACGCCTGATCAACAGGAACAAAGCTGTCGCTGCTGCTACCAAAACTGTTGTTCTGGCTACTGTTAAACTGGTCTTTGCCAAATAAAGCTAA
>NZ_JAWOTS010000036.1:0-27131 GCF_033338975.1 Vibrio sp. Vb0349
TAGCATGAGTAGTTTTACAGGCAAAGCCGAAACGGATGATAACCACCTACTGAAGTAGGTGGTTTAGGGCTGAAAAACTAAAAAGGCCAACCCTTCGGTTAGCCTTTTTCATTCAAACTAAGCTCTGTAAACAGGAGCGACTTAGTAGTTACCTGAAGCAACGTTGCCATTGCCTTTTTCAGCTTGAATGCGCATGTAGATTTCTTCACGATGAACTGAAACCTCTTTCGGAGCGTTAACGCCGATACGCACTTGGTTACCTTTAACACCTAGTACAGTTACAGTCACTTCATCACCAATCATCAGTGTTTCGCCTACGCGGCGAGTCAAAATTAGCATTCTTTGCTCCTTGAGTAATCTCTAAATTTTCTTGCTACAAAGCTATTATCCAACAAAAGTTATATTTTCGTAAACTACCTTGTTAGCGAAAATCAGCCTAAAAAGGCATGTTTTTGTTGAATGTTTAATGCTTCACTAGACGTAATGTAAGCATCATGCAGAATGTTTGCTGCTGTATCCACACATTCGGGTGCTAAAACTAGCATCATAGTGAGTGCATTCGTTGCGCTGAAATTGATCTCAATATCTCGCTTTGCCAACAAATCGCATGCGTGCTCTACCATTCCATTGGCCTCAAGCCCCACTGCGGTCAACAGGCTTACCACTTCACTATTACGGATTTTGTCGCTGAACACCAGATCGAACTTGGCACATGCATCTTGTTTTATCATGATACCTGCCCGTTCTGTTTCCTCGATCACATTCCAAATGTCGATACCCAACATCTGACATTGTTTTGTAGCACTAGATAAATGTTCTTTATCGACTTCGATTATGGCAAGGTCACGTTGAATGGCTATACCAGAGACGGCTTGATTGCCTAACTCCCCCTTTACCAGACTGCCTTCATTAACATCAAATGTCGAAAGCACGCGCAGTGGCACATTATTCTTCCATGCAAATTGCACTGAAGGTAAATGTAATACTTTCGCGCCTCGGCTTGCCATCGCTTCCATGGAAGGAAAATCGATAACCGCCAATTTTCGCGCGTTTTTCACTACACGTGGGTCACAAGTATAAATACCATCAACGTCGGTAAAGATTTGACACTCATCAGCGCGCAATGCGCCTGCCAGTGCCACTGCGCTCGTATCTGAGCCACCTCGACCTAATGTGGTGATATCCCCGTTCTCATTCACACCTTGAAAGCCTGCAACAATCACGATTTGGTCTTGCTCAAGCAATCCCAGAATTGTTTTAGTATCAATGTGTTTAATCGTTGCGTCATTGTGTTGATTATCCGTCACAATATTCGCCTGTGCTCCGGTAAGCGAGCGTGCAGCATGACCCAATTTATTGAGTGTCATTGCTAACAGTGCCATTGACACTTGCTCACCAGCAGAGAGCAAAACATCAAGTTCTCGAGCTGTAGGCACGCTATCTATCTGTTTAGCGAGGTCCATCAGTCTGTTTGTTTCGCCTGACATTGCAGACACGACAACAACAACTTGATTGCCATCATTTTTCGCCTTAATGATGTGTTCAGCAACTTGGTGGATTCTTTCAATTGAACCCACTGAGGTTCCGCCAAACTTTTGCACGATAAGGGGCTTTTTCACCAGTCTTCACCTTCCCAAGACCGAAGTCTCTTTAGAACTGCTTACATCTTCAGTATTTCCTTTTAGAAAAATTATATAAGCAGTAGTTACAACAAAAACCAAATAGCCTAAATGACTCGGTTAACTTTTGGTCAATTAAACCACTTGGCTGCTAAAAAAAATTACGCTCAATCAAAGAAACTTGATTGAGCGTAATTTTAGTAGTTAAAAGCTTATAAGCGCTCTTCTAACCAAGGCTGAACTGTTTTAATTGCCTCTGGTAGTGCGGCTACATCAGTACCACCAGCTTGAGCCATGTCAGGACGACCACCGCCCTTACCACCGACTTGCTCAGCAATCATCTTAACTAGATCACCAGCTTTTACTTTACCAGTTAGATCTTTAGTCACACCAGCAATCAGGCCAACCTTGTCACCTGTTACGTTGGCAAGCAGTACGACACCAGACCCCATTTGGTTCTTGATGTCATCAACCATAGTGCGTAGGTTCTTGCTGTCAGCACCTTCAAGAGCTGCGACTAGAACTTTTGTACCATTGACTTCAACCGCTTTGCCCATGATGTTAGCGCTTTCTGCTGCTGCCATCTTATCTTTTAGCTTCTGCACTTCTTTCTCTAGCGCTTTTGCTTTCTGTGCAGATTCTGCCAGTTTCTCTTCATACTTCGCGTTTTGAGCTTCAATCGCGTCTAATGCAGCCTCGCCTGTTACCGCCTCAATACGTCGAATACCTGCAGCAATGCCGCTTTCTGAAGTGATTTTGAATAGGCCAATATCACCTGTGCTTGATGCGTGAATACCACCGCAAAGCTCTGTCGAGAAGTCACCCATAGACAGTACGCGTACTTCGTCATCGTACTTCTCGCCGAATAGAGCCATTGCGCCTTTCTTCTTAGCTGACTCAATGTCCATCACGTTGGTTTCAATCGTGTGGTTGCGACGAATTTGCGCGTTAACTAGACGCTCAACTTCTTTCAGTTCTGCTGCAGTTACGGCTTCTAGATGCGAGAAGTCGAAACGTAGGTTGTCTGCCTTCACCAATGAGCCTTTCTGCGTTACGTGCTCACCTAAAACTTGGCGTAGTGCTGCGTGTAGCAAGTGCGTTGCTGAGTGGTTTAGAGAGATAGCTGCGCGACGCTCTGCGTCAACGATAGTTGCTACTTCATCACCTTTCGCTAGAACGCCTTCTGCCATTACACCGTGGTGCGCGATTGCGTTACCTAGTTTTTGAGTGTCCTCAACGCGGAATACACCAGACTCAGTACGGATTTCACCAGCGTCACCACACTGACCGCCTGACTCTGCGTAGAATGGTGTTTCACCAAGTACGATGATTGCTTTGTCGCCCGCAGATAGCGAATCTACTTCGTTGCCTTCAACGAACATCGCTGCTACAGAACTAGAGCCTTTAGTACCTGTGTAACCACAGAATTCTGTTTGCGTATCAACTTTGATTGCTGCGTTATAGTCAGTACCGAAGTTACCCGCTTCACGCGCACGTTGACGCTGCTCTTCCATCGCTTTCTCGAAACCTTCTTCGTCGATTGCGAACTCACGCTCACGTGCTACGTCGTTAGTTAAGTCAGCTGGGAAGCCGTAAGTATCGTAAAGTTTAAATACGGTTTCGCCGTCTAGTACTTTACCGTCTAGGTTATCTAGTGCTTCGTTTAGAATCGCCATACCGCGCTCAAGTGTACGACCAAAGTTTTCTTCTTCGATACGCAGTACTTTTTCAACCACAGCTTGTTGACGCTTCAGCTCTTCACCAGCCGTACCCATGATGTCAGCTAGAACGCCAACCAACTTGTGGAAGAATGCACCTTGTGCGCCCAGCTTGTTACCGTGACGAACTGCACGACGGATGATACGGCGTAATACGTAACCTCGACCTTCGTTTGAAGGCATAACGCCATCCACGATCAGGAATGAACATGAACGGATGTGGTCAGCGATAACGCGTAGTGATTGGTTTGATAGGTCTTCGTAACCGATCACTTCTGCTGCTGCTTTGATAAGAGCTTGGAATACATCGATTTCGTAGTTTGAGTGAACGCCCTGCATGATTGCAGAGATACGCTCGATACCCATACCAGTATCTACCGATGGTTTTGGTAGCGGTTCCATAGTCCCGTCTGCGTGACGGTTGAACTGCATGAATACGTTGTTCCAGATCTCGATGAAACGGTCACCATCTTCTTCAGGCGTGCCAGGACGGCCACCCCAGATGTGCTCACCGTGATCGTAGAAGATTTCAGTACATGGACCACAAGGGCCAGTGTCGCCCATTTGCCAGAAGTTATCAGACTCGTACGGCTTGCCGCCTTCTTTATCACCAATGCGAACAATACGATCAGCGGGTACGCCAACTTTCTTGTTCCAGATGTCAAACGCTTCGTCATCGGTTTCGTAAACAGTTACCAATAAACGATCCGCTGGCAGTTTAAGAACTTCGGTTAGGAATTCCCAAGCAAAGGAGATCGCATCTTCTTTGAAGTAATCGCCAAAGCTGAAGTTGCCTAACATTTCAAAGAATGTGTGGTGACGAGCAGTAAAGCCAACATTTTCTAGGTCGTTATGTTTACCACCAGCACGTACGCAACGCTGAGCCGTAGTCGCTCGAGTGTAGGCTCGTTTTTCTAAGCCTAAGAAACAATCTTTAAATTGGTTCATACCTGCGTTTGTGAACAGCAGGGTTGGGTCGTTATGTGGAACTAACGATGAACTTTCTACGATTTGGTGTCCTTTGCTCTCAAAGAACTTGAGGAACGCGTTACGAACCTCATCAGTGCTCATGTACATGCAGCTCTTCCTGAAAATAGTCGAGTTAGAATTTTGCCGTATTGTAGATCATGCAAACAGCTGAGACTAGTTTTCTTGAGGAAAAGAGGGAGTAGGAGAAAAAATTTGAAGCAAAACAAAAATCAGTGCGGACGACTGACCGTTAATCTTCGTCCTCAAAGTTCAGCGCGTAGCTGATTTGGTCAAAACTGTAGCCACGATATTGCAGAAATCGCACCTGTTTAGCGTACTCTTTCTGGTCTTTGGCTTTAATACCTTTGAATTTCTTTTCTGCCGCCTGTTTAGCCAGTTCAAACCAATCTTGCGGCTCTTCAGCCATAGCTTGCTCAATCACCGATTCCGCAACACGCTTCTGGTTTAACTCTTGACGAATTCGACGCTCTCCATGTCCTTTGTATACATGCTGTCTAATTTGACTCTTCGCGTAACGTAAATCATCTAGATAATTATGGTCTAGGCAAAAATTAATTGCGATGTCGATGTCTGATTCTTCATAGCCCTTCATCGATAATTTTTGGTAAAGCTCATACTGACCATGATCGCGACGGCTAAGCAATTGGATAGCTGCCTCTTTGCTCGATAATGTTGGCGCCTGGCGTTTTTGGTACATGATGATCCTAAAAGTATTTTTGCTGTACAGGCTCTCAATGGCCTTTGTGATAATTCGATTTTTGATTTCAATAGATACAACAAAGCCCCGCATTGCAGGGCTTTGTCATTTATTAATCTATGAGAGATTAAAACTCTTCAGCTTGCTCTGGCGCTTCACCAGCTTCAGGCGCTTCCGCAAGTGCTGGCGCTAGCAACATTTCACGCAGTTTTGTATCGATAGTTTTAGCCACTTCAGGGTGCTCACGCAGGTAGTTACACGCATTCGCTTTACCTTGACCAATCTTATCGCCATTGTAGCTATACCAAGCACCGGCTTTTTCAACTAACTTGTGCTTCACACCTAGATCGACAAGTTCACCTTCGCGGTTAAAGCCTTGGCCGTACATGATTTGTGTGTTTGCTTCTTTAAATGGTGCTGCAATCTTATTCTTAACAACTTTGATGCGCGTTTCGTTACCTACGACTTCGTCACCTTCTTTGATTGCGCCAGTACGACGGATATCTAGACGAACAGAAGCGTAGAACTTAAGTGCGTTACCACCTGTTGTTGTTTCTGGGTTACCAAACATCACACCAATCTTCATACGGATTTGGTTGATGAAGATACACATACAGTTAGACTGCTTTAGGTTACCCGTTAGCTTACGCATTGCTTGAGAAAGCATACGTGCTTGCAGACCCATGTGGCTATCGCCCATTTCGCCTTCGATTTCTGCTTTCGGTGTTAGTGCTGCGACAGAGTCGACAACCATAACATCGATAGCACCAGAACGTGCAAGTGCGTCACAGATCTCTAGCGCTTGCTCACCTGTGTCTGGCTGAGAAACTAGCAATGCATCGATATCAACGCCAAGTTTCTTCGCGTATACAGGATCTAGAGCGTGCTCTGCATCGATAAACGCACACGTTTTGCCTTCACGTTGTGCAGCAGCAATAAGCTCAAGGGTTAGCGTTGTTTTACCTGAAGATTCTGGACCGTAGATTTCTACGATACGACCCATTGGTAGACCACCAGCACCCAAAGCGATATCAAGAGAAAGAGAACCCGTTGAGATGGTTTCTACGTCCATTGCGCGGTTATCACCAAGGCGCATGATAGAGCCTTTACCGAATTGCTTTTCAATTTGACCTAGCGCAGCGGCGAGCGCTTTCTGTTTGTTCTCGTCCATTACTTTCTCCGATTTATTCATCTTCTTTGGGCGACGAATAGTAATTCATTTTTCTTAAGCAGAAGAACTGCTCAGCAATGAAAGTTATTATACTGTTGATTCATACAGTGTCCATACCTGTATGAAAAAAATTTGGCTGACCTAAAGTCATGATTTGCTCTAGCCCTTATCAATGCTGGGCTAAAACAATTTAAGAAATTCTAGAGTAGATGTTGATACAATTGAGTCAGCGCATGCTCGACCGCTTTTTTGCGAACTTCTGCACGGTCACCAGTAAAATGCATGGTTTCGACTTGCTGCCAACTTTGGTTATCAGCAAAAGCAAAGCAGACCATGCCGACTGGTTTCTCTTCACTGCCACCACCCGGCCCTGCAATACCACTGATGGACACACCGATGGTCGCATCGGAGTTTTTAATTGCACCCTGTACCATTTCAATCACAACTGGCTCACTCACTGCACCATGCGCTTCTAACGTTGAAGCTTGCACACCAAGCATCTCCATTTTCGCTTCATTACTGTAGGTGACAAACGCACGGTCAAGCCACGCTGAACTACCAGCAATGTCAGTAATGGCGGTTGCAACACCACCACCTGTGCATGATTCTGCGGTCGTTAAAAGATGCCCGTGTTTAGCCAATAATGCGCCTAAATCGGCACTCAATTTTGTTGTTTTTTCCATAGCCAAAATGCCCTTTGTCTCTTTTTACTTGATAGGGATTCACGTATCCTAAGCCGCTACGGAAATAAACAAAAGAACTTACCTGTGAAAGCTGAACAAAAACACACTCCGATGATGCAGCAATACCTCAAGCTAAAAGCTGAGAACCCAGAGATTTTGCTGTTCTACCGCATGGGCGATTTCTACGAACTCTTTTACGATGATGCCAAGCGAGCTTCTCAGCTTCTTGATATTTCATTGACCAAACGTGGTGCGTCTGCAGGTGAACCTATCCCAATGGCGGGTGTGCCATTTCACGCCGTAGAGGGCTACCTGGCAAAACTTGTTCAGCTTGGTGAGTCTGTGGCGATCTGTGAACAGATTGGCGATCCGGCCACCAGCAAGGGCCCGGTAGAACGTAAAGTTGTGCGTATCGTGACACCAGGTACTGTGACGGATGAAGCGCTGCTTTCTGAGCGTGTCGATAACTTAATCGCAGCAATTTACCATCACAACGGTAAGTTCGGTTATGCGACGCTGGATGTCACCTCTGGTCGCTTCCAACTGACAGAACCAGAAACTGAAGAAGCGATGACAGCCGAGCTTCAACGCACTGCACCACGTGAGCTACTGTTCCCAGAAGATTTTGAACCTGTACATTTAATGGCGAGCCGCAATGGTAACCGTCGTCGCCCAGTCTGGGAGTTTGAGCTTGATACGGCTAAGCAACAACTCAATCAACAATTTGGCACAAAAGATCTGGTTGGTTTTGGTGTAGAACATGCGTCCTTAGGGCTGTGTGCTGCTGGTTGTTTGATCCAGTACGTAAAAGATACTCAACGTACGGCTTTACCTCATATTCGCTCTTTAACGTTTGATCATCAGGATCAATCCGTCATCCTTGATGCTGCTACCCGACGTAATCTGGAAATTACTCAAAATCTAGCAGGCGGAACCGATAACACGCTCGCTGCAGTACTCGACCATTGTGCAACTCCGATGGGCAGCCGAATGCTGAAGCGTTGGTTGCATCAGCCTATGCGTTGCATTGAAACGTTAAACAATCGCCTTGATGCGATTGGTGAGATTAAAGAACAAGCTCTGTTTGCCGATCTTCAACCAACGTTAAAGCAAATTGGTGATATTGAACGTATCTTAGCGCGCCTTGCATTACGCTCTGCTCGCCCTCGCGATATGGCTAGACTTCGCAATGCCATGCAACAGCTACCAGAGCTAGAATCTGTCACCGCTTCTTTGACCCATCCGTACCTAACGAAATTGGCGAAGTATGCAGCTCCGATTGACGAAGTATGTGACCTGTTAGAACGCGCGATTAAAGAAAATCCGCCGGTTGTTATTCGTGATGGTGGCGTCATCGCTGAAGGCTACAATGCGGAGCTCGATGAATGGCGAAAATTGGCAGACGGTGCAACAGAATATCTTGAGCAGCTTGAGCGAGATGAGCGTGAACGACACGGTATCGATACGCTTAAAGTAGGCTATAACAACGTTCATGGCTTCTTTATCCAAGTGAGCCGTGGCCAGAGCCATTTGGTTCCACCGCATTATGTACGTCGCCAAACACTCAAAAACGCTGAACGCTACATCATCCCAGAGCTTAAGGAACACGAAGACAAAGTACTTAACTCGAAGTCTAAAGCGTTAGCACTTGAGAAACAGTTGTGGGAAGAACTGTTTGATCTATTGATGCCAAACCTTGAGAAGCTGCAAAACCTAGCTTCTGCTCTGTCTCAGCTAGATGTATTACAAAACCTAGCAGAGCGTGCAGATTCGTTAGATTACTGCCGCCCAACGCTTGTGAAAGACGCAGGAATTCACATTCAAGCTGGCCGTCATCCAGTCGTAGAACAAGTAACAACAGAGCCGTTCATCGCGAACCCAATTGAGCTTAACCCAGCCCGTAAGATGTTGATCATCACCGGTCCAAACATGGGTGGTAAATCAACCTACATGCGTCAAACTGCGCTGATTGCATTGATGGCACATATCGGCTCTTATGTACCGGCAGAATCCGCACAGATTGGTTCTTTAGATCGTATATTTACTCGTATTGGTGCATCAGATGATCTTGCATCTGGCCGCTCGACCTTCATGGTAGAAATGACCGAAACAGCCAATATTCTTCACAACGCAACTAAGAACAGTTTGGTGCTAATGGATGAAATCGGACGCGGTACTAGTACTTACGACGGTCTGTCTTTAGCTTGGGCAAGTGCGGAATGGCTCGCAACACAAATTGGTGCGATGACCCTATTTGCAACCCACTACTTCGAATTAACAGAGTTACCGAACCAACTGCCAAGCTTAGCGAACGTTCACTTGGATGCCGTAGAACATGGAGACAGCATTGCCTTTATGCACGCAGTTCAAGAAGGTGCGGCAAATAAGTCTTACGGCTTGGCTGTTGCGGGCTTAGCTGGCGTACCAAAAACGGTCATCAAAAATGCGCGTAACAAGCTATCTCAGCTAGAGCAACTGGGGCAAAACAGTGACACACCGCGTCCAAGTGCAGTAGATGTGGCTAACCAGTTGAGCCTGATTCCAGAGCCTAGCGAGGTCGAACAAGCTCTGTCAGGTATTGATCCTGACGACTTAACGCCACGCCAAGCTCTTGAAGAGCTGTATCGCTTGAAGAAGATGCTGTAAACAGACTCACACCAACGAGCAAAAAAGAAAAAAGGCTATGGGGAACCATAGCCTTTTGCGTATCTAGTGAAATACGGATTATTTAATCGTCTTCTACGTTAAATAAGTTTTCCATATTCAAACCTTGTTTGATTAGGACTTCACGAAGACGACGTAAACCTTCCACTTGTATTTGACGTACTCGCTCACGTGTCAGACCAATCTCTCGACCAACTTCTTCCAGCGTCGAAGGCTCGTAGCCTAGTAGGCCGAAGCGACGTGCAAGTACTTCTTTCTGTTTCGGATTCAACTCTTCTAACCAATGAATCAACGATGATTTGATGTCGTCATCTTGAGTCGAAACTTCTGGATCAGAGTTGTTTGCATCAGGAATAATATCCAGCAGCGCTTTCTCACCGTCACCACCGATTGGCGTGTCGACAGAGCTAATACGCTCATTAAGGCGTAGCATTTTGCTTACGTCTTCGACTGGAATATCTAATTGAGCAGCAATTTCTTCTGCGGTCGGTTCGTGATCGAGCTTTTGAGAAAGTTCACGCGCAGTACGCAGATAAATGTTCAGCTCTTTCACTACGTGGATAGGTAGACGGATCGTGCGAGTTTGGTTCATCAACGCTCGCTCTATCGTTTGTCGGATCCACCATGTTGCGTAAGTAGAGAAACGGAAACCACGTTCTGGGTCGAATTTTTCGACCGCTCGGATCAAGCCGAGGTTACCTTCTTCAATCAGATCGAGTAGTGCTAGACCACGGTTACTGTATCGACGAGAAATCTTAACAACCAAACGTAGGTTACTTTCGATCATACGTTTGCGTGCCGCTTCGTCGCCACGTAGGGCGCGTCTTGCGTAAAGCACTTCTTCTTCGGCAGTAAGTAAAGGTGAGAAGCCAATTTCGCCCAAATACAACTGAGTTGCATCTAAGCTTTTACTGCTCGCGTCAAATTCTTCACGCGCAGTCGCTTTGCTTTCTGTGGATGATGATCTTTCGAGTTCGTTATCAATGGTCTTCACTGACGCATTGTCAAATGCAAACTCTTCAACTTTGGTTACTGTGTTGCTGATACTCATAACGCCTCCCCCTGGCGAGTTAGCAAGACATGACAACTCAATATGTCGCTAAATGATGTCGCAAGTTGTTTTTCAAAGTTTTAAGGCAAATAGCGTTTTGGATTCACTGATTTACCTTGATAGCGAATTTCAAAGTGTAGTTTGACCGACTTTGCACCTGAACTACCCATGGTGGCGATTTTTTGTCCGCTTTTTACGCTTTGTCCTTCTGTGACCAGCAGTTTGTCATTATGTGCGTATGCGCTTAAATAATTGTCGTTATGCTTTACTATAATTAAGTTGCCATAACCTCGTAGCGCATTGCCTGAATAAACGACTGTGCCGGCTGCGGTTGAAACGATAGGTTGACCACGCTGTCCTGCGATGTCGATACCTTTATTTCCCTGTTCTCCCGCCGAAAAGTTCTTGATTACTCTCCCTTTTGTTGGCCACAACCACTTTGAGACTTTATCACTCTTTGCTGTGGTAGTTGGCGCTTTTTGCTTCACTTTTGGGTTATCTTTTGAACCAACATACTCCTTTGTTTTCGATTGTTCAACCTTCTTTGGAGGCTGTTTTTGTACGACTTTAGGCTTAGTCTCTGTAGGTTTTTGACTAGAGTTTTTACTCGAAGGTTTAGGTTTAGAGGCTGTTGATGTTTTCGTCACTGGAGCTGGGGGTGTCGTAACAACAGGAGCCATAACGGGTTCAACTTTTTGACCATATTTAGGGGCGACATATTTCGGAGCCCAAAGTTTTAGCCTCTGTCCTGGGTAGATAGTGTAAGGCTGAGTTAACTCATTGTAACGAACAAGATCATTTACATCTTTATCTGTGACATAAGCTATGAAGTAAAGCGTATCGCCTTTTTTTACCTCATAATAACTCCCTCTGTAGCTCCCTCTTTCAAGGCTTGAATAGTCTTTTTTTAGGCTAGAGACAGGTGCAGGGGAATGCGCTGCACAACCAACTAGTCCTGCAGCAAACACAAAGCTAATACCAATATGACGTAGTAACTTATTCACCTATCCCTAACCCTTAAGCTAAATCACCCGCAACCAGAGGTACGAACCGAACCATTTCTACAACGGTAGAGAGATATTCGTCTCCCTTACGCTCTATTTTTAATAACTGTTGTTCCGTATCTCCAACAGGAATGACCATTTTGCCGCCATCTCTTAATTGTGAGAGAAGAGCTTGGGGAATCACTTCAGCGGCAGCGGTAACAATGATAGCATCGAAAGGACCTCTCGCTTCCCAGCCCTGCCACCCATCAGCATGCTTAGTTGAAACATTGTAAATATCCAATTGCTTCAGGCGACGCTTTGCTTCCCATTGCAACGATTTAATTCGCTCAACGGAGTATACATGATCAACAATTTGCGCCAGTACCGCAGTTTGATAACCCGATCCCGTTCCGATTTCCAGAACACGACTCGCCGGTTCTAGCTCAAGCAACTCGGTCATACGAGCAACGATATAAGGCTGAGAAATAGTTTGTCCCTGACCAATTGGTAACGCATTGTTATCATAGGCTTGGTGCATCATCGCTTGAGAAACAAAGCTTTCTCGTGGCAAGCGTTGGATAGCATCCAGAACTCTTTGGTCTTTGATGCCACTGGAGATAAGAAACGCTATCAACCTGTCAGCATGTGGGTTACTCATTACTTCTCTTCCTTTAACCAACTATCCATAGCACGCAGCGACTCGTGAGCGGTGAGATCAACTTGCAGAGGCGTCATTGAAACTCGGCCATGCTCAATTGCATAAAAGTCCGTGCCCTCTCCTGCATCTTGCTCCTTTCCTGGTGGCCCTAACCAATAAATGTCATGGCCTCTCGGATCTTTCTGCTTGATCATATTCTCTGCGTGATGACGTGCACCTAAACGAGTAACTTCAATTTCACCTAAATTCTCTGATGGTAAGTCAGGCACGTTTACGTTCAGTAGACGATTCGTTGGAATCGGCGACGCTAAATGCTGTTGTACAATTTGACGTGCAATTTTAGCGGCGGATTCGAAATGTCGCTTACCCACTAGAGAAAAAGCCACCGACTGAACGCCAAGGAAATGACCTTCCATGGCTGCTGCTACTGTTCCAGAATAAAGAACATCATCACCCAAATTAGCGCCATGGTTGATTCCTGACAGAACAAGATCAGGCAAATCATCTTTCATTAGCTCATTCAGCGCGAAATGCACACAATCCGTGGGCGTGCCTTGCACTGAGTAGATATTTGGGGCAATTTCAGTCACGCGTAATGGTTGTTCTAATGTGAGTGAATTCGAAGCACCTGAACGATTTCGATCAGGTGCGACAATGGTCACTTCAGCGATATCTCTCAACTCATCAGCGAGGGCATGAATCCCTTGAGCATGAACACCATCATCATTGCTGATTAAGACTCTTAAGGGCTTCGGGTTTCGTGAATCCTGTTCCATTAGTATTCTCTTTCTACTTCAACCTCATTAACTAACTCACGAACAATAGAGGTCGCAAAAGATCCCGCATCCAGTGAGAAAGTCAGCGTAATGTTGTTACCTTCAACCGTCCAAGCTAAATCTTTTGGCTTTAGCGCAATATCGCGACGGTCGTGGCGCATGCGATTACCACGAATCAGCGCCATGAGGTCAGGCTCTTCGTCTAAAAACGGTTGCTCTAATGCCAGAGCCTCGGCTTGAGTAGGCAGTGCATTATCGCCAGCAAGCGCAGCGGTAATTGCCGCTTCACCTTGCGCAAATTGCACTTGCAGAGCAGCAATGTTGTTTGCATCAATCAACTGAGTGCCAGAATTCGTCTGCGCAATGTCACCATCAATGAACTTATCAAACACACCATTCTCTAGACGAGCTGAAACGATACGGTTGAAAATCCACGAACGAGCCGCTGATAAATACATGCTTCGCTTGTTTTGATTGCGGGTACGAACGTTTTCGCGTCCCCATCGACGTGCTTCTTCAAGGTTGTTGCCATCGTTACCAAAACGCTGACTACCAAAGTAATTTGGCACACCAACTTGTTTCACTTTTTCAAGACGTTGCTCTACATCCGCTATATCTGTCACTTCAGACAAAGTAACCACGAACTCGTTCCCGACTAGGTCACCAGGACGCAGTTTTTTATTGTGACGATCTGTTGCAAGGATTTCGATACTTGGGTATTGAGCCAAAAACGCTGAAAAATCTGGCGTTTCACCTTTTGGTAAATGGACACTTAACCACTGTTCCGTCACCGCATGACGGTCTTTAAGACCCGCCCAGCTAACGTCTTTCGACTTAACACCACAGGCTTTTGCTAACTCGTTAGCAACGAAGCTGGTGTTCTCGCCCGTTTTACGGATACGAACCATTAAGTGCTCGCCTTCGCCCGTAAAGGCAAAACCTAAATCTTCGCGAACCTGAAAATGCTCTGGCTGCGCTTTAATTTTTGCCGATGCAACTGGCTTACCCGTTAGGTAAGCCAATGAAGATAAAATGTCTGACATGATGTGTTTCCGCTGATATCACAGCTTAGAGGAGCAAATTGCTAGTTATTGCTTAAACAGAAGTACAACGGCTTCCGTTGCAATGCCTTCTTTGCGTCCAGTAAAACCGAGACGTTCTGTCGTCGTCGCTTTTACGTTAATGTTACTAATGTCGGTTTCTAGGTCTTCGGCTATCGCCGCACACATTGCGTCAATGTGTGGTGCCATTTTAGGCGCTTGTGCCATGATGGTTACATCAGCATTGCCGAGACGGTAACCTTGCTCTTTGACTCGACGGTAAACGTCTTTCAGTAATTCACGACTGTTTGCGCCTTTCCATTTATCATCCGTATCTGGGAAATGACGACCAATATCGCCGGCAGCAATCGCGCCCAGCAGAGCATCCGTTAACGCATGCAACGCTACATCGCCATCTGAGTGTGCAATCAAACCTTGCTCATAAGGGATTGCTACACCACCAATAATGACTGGGCCTTCACCACCGAATTTATGTACATCGAAACCATGACCAATTCGAATCATTTTCTATCCTTTCTTTATTCGCCGCGCTCACGGCTTAGATAAAACTCGGCTAACGCAAGGTCTTCTGGCTGAGTGATTTTTATATTGTTCGCATTCCCTTGAACTAAGGCTGGCTTCTCGCCTAACCACTCCAAAGCCGAGGCTTCATCAGTAATAGTTACACCCTGTTCTAATGCGTCAGCCAGTGCTTGAGTAAGCTGCTGAGTTTTAAACATTTGTGGAGTCAGTGCATGCCACAATGCTTCTCTATCTACCGTATGATCGATATCTTGCATTGCGTTTGCTCGCTTCATTGTATCTCTCACAGGAGATGCGAGAATGCCACCCGTTGAGTGGGCGCAGCAAACATCAATCAAACGGTCAATGTCGGATGTTAATACACATGGCCTTGCAGCGTCGTGAACTAATACCCACTCGCTTTCCAGATGCTCATTGACATAGTTTAGCCCTGATAACACAGAGTCTGCTCTTTCTTTACCACCAGCTACACGAATCACATCTGGGTGCTTAGCAATGGACAATTCTGGGTAATATGGGTCGCCGTCAGTAACGGCAACGACAACCTTAGAAATATTTGGGTGAGAAAGCAGTTTCTCTACGGTATGTTCCAGTACCGCTTTACCTTCGATCAATAAATATTGCTTAGGGCGATCTGCCTTCATTCTGCTACCCACACCCGCAGCTGGCACAATTGCGATATGCGATGAGTTCATATCCAACATTTTAATGGTTTTCCTCACCTATAATGCGGTAAAAAGTCTCGCCATCTTTAACTAAACCGAGCTCATGACGCGCACGTTCTTCAATCGCATCAAGACCTTGCCTTAAGTCATCAATCTCAGCGAACATTTCATTGTTGCGAGCTTGTAGCTTGCTGTTCACTTGTTGCTGAACTTCAATTTCATCTTTTACTGTGTAGTAGTCAGACACTCCGTTTTTACCAAACCATAGAGTGTATTGAAGCAAGCCAAACAGTAGCGTAAGGGCTATAACAAAGATTCGCATATCGCTGCTAACATTCTGTACCGGAAGGAATTAGATAAGGTGACATATATAGCATAAATGCGAGGTTGCCTCTAGGGGAGAAAGGGAGACTCACACGCTCCTTACAAGAAATAAGCAGCAAAATGAAACAAGCTCATAGGAAGCGCTCCTTACCCATGACCAAAGTAAGAGCCAAAAATACAAACCTATAAATACAAAAAACCGCCGTAGCGATGGTTTCAAAAAGCTATTTAGCGAAACTTTGCTCAATAAGAATTAAGCTTGATCTTTAACTTCTTTGAGACCGCTTACTTGAAACATGGAGGAGCGCGCTCACTTGAAACATGGAGGAGTGCGCTCACTTAGCGCTTCCGTTATATAAAAAAACACCCCGCCAAAGCAGGGTGTTTTAAAAGCTTTAAGTTAAGCTGCTAATTCAGTGAAGAATTAAGCTTGACCTTTAACTTCTTTAAGACCGTTGAAAGGAGCGCGCTCACCTAGAGCTTCCTCGATACGGATTAGCTGGTTGTACTTAGCAACACGGTCAGAACGGCTCATAGAACCAGTTTTGATTTGACCTGCTGCTGTACCTACCGCTAGGTCAGCGATAGTTGCATCTTCAGTTTCGCCAGAACGGTGAGAGATTACTGCTGTGTAACCTGCGTCTTTAGCCATCTTGATTGCAGCTAGAGTCTCAGTTAGAGAACCGATTTGGTTGAACTTGATAAGGATAGAGTTAGCTACGCCTTTCTCGATACCTTCAGCAAGGATCTTAGTGTTAGTAACGAATAGATCGTCACCTACTAGTTGAAGCTTGTCACCTAGTAGTTCAGTTTGGTGCTTGAAGCCATCCCAGTCAGACTCGTCTAGACCGTCTTCGATAGAAACGATTGGGAATTGGTTAGCTAGCTCAGCTAGGTAGTGGTTGAACTCTTCAGAAGTGAAAGTTTTACCTTCGCCTTTCATGTTGTAGATGCCAGCTTCTTTGTCGAAGAACTCAGATGCAGCACAGTCCATAGCTAGAGTAACGTCTTTACCTAGTTCGTAACCAGCAGCTGCAACAGCTTCTGCGATAACTTCTAGAGCTTCAGCGTTAGATTTAAGGTTAGGAGCGAAACCACCTTCATCACCAACTGCAGTGCTGTAGCCTTTAGACTTAAGAACTTTAGCTAGGTTGTGGAATACTTCTGCACCGATACGTAGACCTTCTTTAAGAGTCTTAGCGCCAACTGGTTGGATCATGAACTCTTGGATGTCAACGTTGTTGTCTGCGTGCTCACCACCGTTGATGATGTTCATCATTGGTAGAGGCATAGAGAACTGACCTGCAGTGCCGTTTAGCTCAGCGATGTGCTCGTATAGAGGCATGCCTTTCGCAGCAGCAGCAGCTTTAGCGTTTGCTAGAGAAACAGCTAGGATAGCGTTAGCACCGAATTTAGATTTGTTTTCAGTGCCGTCTAGTTCGATCATTACTGCGTCGATTGCAGCTTGGTCTTTAGCGTCTTTGCCAACTAGAGCTTCAGCGATTGGGCCGTTTACAGCTTCAACTGCTTTAAGAACACCTTTACCTAGGAAACGTGCTTTGTCACCGTCACGTAGCTCAAGAGCTTCGCGAGAACCAGTAGATGCGCCAGATGGAGCTGCCGCCATACCTACGAAACCGCCTTCTAGGTGTACTTCAGCTTCTACAGTTGGGTTACCACGTGAGTCGATGATTTCACGACCTAGAACTTTAACGATCTTAGACATTAATGTTTCCTCTCGTTTCAAATATAAATGTCAATCTTAAAGGGCAGCAGCACAACCTTCGCCGCCGCCCGTATCCTTTTACTTCTCGAATTCGCCGCGTGCGTTTTGGCCCGCAGCCTTAACAAAACCTGCAAACAATGGATGTCCATCGCGAGGAGTCGAGGTGAATTCTGGGTGGAACTGAGCCGCTACAAACCATGGGTGAGCTGGGTTCTCAATCATTTCCACTAACTTCTTGTCCGCAGATAGACCTGATACTTTTAGGCCTGCTTTTTCGATTTGCGGACGAAGCACGTTATTCACTTCGTAACGGTGACGGTGACGTTCATGGATCGTCGCGCTACCGTACAGTTCACGAGCTTTAGTCCCTTTCTCTAGGTGACACAGCTGTGAACCAAGACGCATCGTACCGCCTAGGTCAGACTTTTCAGTACGCTCTTCTACGCTACCTGATTCGTCTACCCACTCTGTGATCAAACCTACCACAGGGTACTTAGTCTCTTTGTTAAATTCTGTTGAATGTGCACCTTCCATACCCGCAACGTTACGCGCGTATTCGATTAGTGCAACTTGCATACCCAAACAAATACCCAGGTAAGGCACGTTATTTTCACGTGCATATTGAGCCGCACGGATCTTGCCTTCAATACCACGATCGCCGAAGCCACCTGGTACTAGGATTGCGTCCAAACCTTCTAGAAGTTCAACGCCTTTTGTTTCGATATCTTGTGAGTCTACATACTTAATTGTGACGCTTAGGCGGTTTTTCAAGCCAGCGTGTTTAAGCGCTTCGTTCACAGATTTGTATGCATCTGGTAATTCAATGTATTTACCAACCATACCGATGGTTACTTCACCAGTAGGATTTGCTTCTTCGTAGATAACCTGTTCCCATTCAGAAAGGTCTGCTTCAGGAGCAGTAATACCAAAGCGAGCACACACAAGGTCATCTAGCCCTTGAGATTTAATCAACTGAGGGATCTTGTAGATAGAGTCTACATCCTTCATTGAAATTACTGCTTTTTCTGGAACATTACAGAACAGTGCGATTTTTTTACGCTCATTCGCAGGAATAACGCGATCGCTACGGCAAACTAGGATGTCTGGCTGAATACCGATAGATAGAAGTTCTTTTACAGAGTGTTGCGTCGGCTTAGTTTTCACTTCGCCCGCTGCCGCTAGGTAAGGAACAAGTGTTAGGTGCATGAACATTGCGCGCTCACGGCCTAGCTCAACAGCTAGCTGACGAATCGCTTCCATAAATGGTAGTGATTCGATATCACCAACAGTACCGCCAACTTCAACGATAGCCACATCATGGCCTTCAGAACCTGCAATAACGCGATCTTTGATTGCGTTAGTGATATGAGGGATAACTTGAATAGTTGCGCCTAGGTAGTCACCACGACGTTCTTTACGAAGTACGTCGGCATAAACACGACCTGCAGTGAAGTTGTTACGCTTGGTCATCTTGGTACGGATGAAACGCTCGTAGTGACCAAGGTCAAGGTCAGTCTCTGCGCCATCTTCTGTAACGAACACTTCACCGTGCTGAGTAGGGCTCATTGTGCCCGGGTCAACGTTGATGTAAGGGTCAAGCTTCATCATAGTCACTTTAAGACCACGAGCTTCTAGAATAGCCGCAAGAGATGCTGCTGCAATACCTTTACCTAGAGAGGATACAACCCCGCCAGTAACAAAAATGTAATTTGTCGTCATGTTTAACCTGAAATTGGTTGAATGAGGGAAATGGAGTGCTTCTGGACGGGAGATAAATATACCAGAAGCTCCTTACCGCCACAACGTGAAATCTATCACACCGTAATTTTTTATTTTTTGCTTCAAATCAAAGTGAGCAAAGACAAACCAAAGTCCGTTTTCGTGTAACCAAACAAGCTGACCTTATATTATGTATTCTGCCAGTTTACCTCTGCCTCGATTCTTCTTGTTTTACTTCATCCCAAAAATGGTCAAGTTCTGATAAAGAACAATCTGTAAGTACTTTGCCTGACTGCTGGACCTTGCCTTCAACTTGTTTAAAACGTCGCGCAAACTTTACGTTTGCTTTTCCTAGTGCGACTTCTGGGTTTTTATTAAGGTGGCGAGCCAAATTGACAGTCGCAAATAGCAAATCACCGAGCTCCAACTCAACTTTCTCTTCATCGGGCTGAACTTGCAGTGCCTCTTCCATGACTTCGTCAATTTCTTCTCGTACTTTATCGACAACCGGGCCAAGTGAATCCCAATCAAACCCAAATTTTGCACATTTTTTCTGAATTTTTGTAGCACGAGAAAGTGCCGGTAAAGAGTTTGGTATTGAGTCTAGGATACTTTCTTCCGCTTTGCCTACTAGGGCTTTTTCTTTTGCTTTTTCCGCTTCCCAGTTCGCGTTAATTTCCTCGTCAGATTCAAACTCAACATCTGAAAAAACATGCGGGTGGCGACGAGTCAGTTTTTCGTTCACGGTTTCGACGACATCCGAAAAGTCGAACAGCTCTTGCTCTTTCGCTAGCTGACTGTAAAAAATCACCTGAAACAACAAATCCCCTAGCTCTTCTTTTAGATTGGGCCAATCTCGATTTTGAATCGCGTCCACCACCTCGTAGGTTTCTTCTATTGTATGCGGAACGATGGTGTCAAAGGTTTGTTTTAAGTCCCAAGGGCAACCGTTTTCTGGGTCACGCAACTTCGCCATGATTTGTTCTAATTGTTCAATTGGATGACTCATTTTTTGTTCCTTTAAACCTTTCTACTAAAGAAAAAGGTGAGCGGCCAAAACCACTCACCTTCTACATTATATTTTCTCAGCAGCTTTCACTAAGTAATTGTTACTTTGACAAGGCAACAAGTTTTCGCGACTCCTGAGCATAGCCTACTATGTGATGCCCCTGAGCCGGCACGTCGGAATAAGTGCAGCTAACGCAGATAAAAAGCCAAATATGACGCAAGTGTAACTCTGTAAATAGTTGAAGTTGTAGCTAGGCGACAAACAAACGAGACTCCTGAGCATGGTTCACCATGTGATGGAGCGAGTGCGTGCAGTCAACAACGCTACAACGATAACTATGACGAGAGTTTTAGCCGAGGCGTTTCACCGTCATCACATCCTTAATCTGCTCAACACGCTTCGAAACACGAGAAAGCACCTCAATATTGGTGACTTCTAGGTCAAAGTCCATGATGGCAAGTTGACGTCTGTAATCGACTCGGTTCTTCATACTGGTCACTTTGATCTTTTCGTTGGCGAACAGTGTCGTAATGTCTTTGAGTAGACCACCTCGCTCCATCGCTTCAACACGGACGGTGAGGATGTATGACCCGACGAAGCCGCTGCCCCAGACAGTATCAATGATACGCTCTGGCGCATGATGGCGCAGTTCTTCTAACTGTTCACAGTCACTACGGTGTACTGAAATGCCGCGACCTTGCGTGATGTAACCACAGATATCATCACCTGGAATCGGCTGACAGCAACGCGCTAGGTGCGTCATTAGATTATCGACACCTTCTACAACGACGGCGTCTTTTTTCGGTCGGCTTTGCGCTGGTGATTTGTGCTCTGCTTCTTGCAGTTTTTCCAGTGCTTGCTGGTCTTCTTCCTCTGCCGTTGGCTTGTTAACTAACGCGTTGATATGGTTAATGATTTGGTTGATGCGCAAATCACCGCTACCTACCCCAACATACAATTCATCTGGTGTTTTGACGTTAAACCGCTTGAGGGCGTAATGCTCTGCATCTTTTAACGTTGCGCCAATTTTGGCTAACTCATGCTCAAGGATTTCACGACCTGCTTCAAGGTTCTTCTCACGGCTTTGTTTTCGGAACCAGGCGTTAATTTTGGCACGCGCACGACCAGAATGAACGAAGCCTAATGATGGGTTTAACCAGTCACGTGATGGGTTAGGTTCTTTCTGAGTGATAATCTCGACTTGGTCACCCATATGTAATTTATGCGTGAACGGCACAATACGACCTCCGACTTTGGCACCGATACAACGGTGTCCCACTTCGGAGTGAATGTGATAGGCAAAATCTAGCGGCGTTGCCCCCATTGGCAAATCGACAACATCACCACGTGGTGTAAAGGCATAAACACGGTCATCAAAGACTTGGCTACGCAGCTCATCGAGCATTTCGCCAGAGTCAGACATTTCTTCTTGCCAATCCAGTAGCTTACGCAGCCACGTGATCTTCTCATCATAACCGCTTCGGCTGCTTGCCCCTTCTTTATATTTCCAGTGCGCTGCAACCCCCAGTTCCGACTCTTCATGCATTTGCTTGGTACGAATCTGGATCTCGATGGTTTTGCCTTCTGGCCCTAGAATTACTGTATGGATCGATTGATAACCGTTTGGTTTAGGGTTAGCAACGTAGTCATCAAACTCGCTCGGCAGGTGCTTGTATTTGGTGTGAACTACGCCTAAAGCCGCGTAACAATCTTGCAGTTTGTCTGCGATGATACGCACTGCTCGCACATCAAACAGCTCATCAAAGGCCAAACTCTTTTTCTGCATTTTTCGCCAAATGCTGTAGATGTGCTTAGGTCGACCACTCACTTCGGCATTGATGCCCGATACTTCCATTTCGTGCGTGAGGTCTTCAACAAAGTCTTTGATGTACTGTTCACGAACGATGCGCCTCTCAGAAAGCTGCTTGGCAATTTGTTTGTAAGTTTCCGGCTGTTGGTAGCGGAAAGCGTAATCTTCAATTTCCCATTTCAGCTGACCGATGCCTAATCGGTTTGCTAGCGGCGCATAGATGTTGGCACACTCTTTTGCCGCCGCACGTCGAACTTCATCTGGCGCTTTTTTAACTTCAATAAGGTTACAAATTCGTTCCGCGAGCTTGATAACTACGCAGCGGAAGTCATCCACCATGGCAAGCAGCATGCGGCGTACGTTATCTACCTGAGATGACGCTGCACTGCCTTCCATGTTGACGTTGAGTTGGCCAATAGCAGCCATTTCTTCAACGCCGTCGATTAATTTTATGATTTCTTTGCTGTATTTCTCTTCCAGAATTTCTCTGTTAAAAGCACCACTTGAAACCAAAGGAAACAGTTGAGCAGCCACTAAAGTGGCTTGATCCATAGACAAGGTGATCAAAATTTCGATCATTTCTCGTCCACGCCACAACAACAGTTCCGCTTGCTCGTTATCAGCTAATACTGTCTGGCAATCTCGATATACTTCGATTAAGCGTGAGGCTGTGTTTTTCTCTTGTCCTAGGCTAGCCACCCAGTTTTCGAGTTCAAACTGTTCATCTTGGTTTAAATGCGCGCTTCTTACCGCAACCATCTCATCATCCTAATTATTATATTCGTGTGGTTTGACTAACACCGTCCAGGTTAGTTCTTTTTACCGCGCGTACACGCTGGCTTTATGACCACCCACCACAAATAAGGGGTCAACGTCCTAAAGTTAGGACTTTTCAAACAATGCCATCGATTCTAGATGACTGGTATGAGGGAACATATCCAGCATACCTAATTTCGTTAATTTATAGCCTTGCTCTATCAAGCTTTGACTATCCCTAGCAAGGGTAGCAGGATTACAAGAAACATAAACTACACGCTGTGCGCCAAGCTCAGAAACTTGATCGATGATCCCACTCGCTCCCGCGCGTGCCGGGTCTAATAATACTTTATCAAACCGCTCTGCGGCCCAGGCTTGGCCTTCAAAATCTTGCTCAAGGTTAGCGTGATAAAATTGCGCGTTATTGATTTGGTTCAAAGATGCATTGTTTGTGGCTTTTTCTACCATCTCTGCAACACCCTCTACTCCAACCACGTGCTTAGCTAATTTCGCAACTGGTAAACTAAAGTTGCCTAAACCACAGAACAAATCTAACACTCGGTCACTCTTTTGTGGGTCTAACCACTCAACCGCTTGCTTGACCATTTGTTGGTTTACACCTTGGTTTACTTGAATAAAGTTATTTGGTGCAAAAGGGATTTTCACTCCAACTTCTTGATAAAAAGGCATATCGCCTTCGATAAGGTCTAATTGTTCTGTCGATGGCATTAAGTACAACGATGCGCCATGACGTTTTGCCAACTCCGTTAGAGATTGAGTTTCACTCGTTGTCAGAGCACTCAAGTGGCGCAGCGTAATACACGGCCCATTATCACCAAGTACCAGCTCTACATGACCCAATTGTTCAGGCTTTTTGAACGCTTTTAGCGCTGAGTAAATCTCTGGCAGCAAAACATTCAGTTCCGGTGCCAGCACTGGGCAATCGGTCACTTGCGCAATTTGCTTACTCTGCTTTTTACGGAAACCAAAATGTAGCTGACGTGTTTTTTTATCAACAAACAAGCTCACTCTCGCACGGCGACGGTAGGCCTGCGAATATCCCAATAACGGGGCATCTAGTTCAATGTCACTGCCTGAAAATTTTCGCATTAGCTGACGCAACGTTTGCTGTTTGTACGTCAATTGTTGGTCATAATCTAGATGCTGCAAATCGCAGCCACCGCACTCATGATAATGTGGGCAAAATGGCTCCACACGAGCTTCACTCGGCTTAAGGATTTTAATCAACTTACCGCGAGCGTATTTGCTCTTTTCTTCCACCAATTGAGTGACCACCTCCTCACCCGGCAGTGCTCCATCAATAAACAATGGCTTCTTTTTGAGGTAAGCAATGCCTGCGCCGTGGTGATCTAAACGCTCTACTTGCACTGCTTGGTGCCGAGTATTGAGTTGGGTTTTCTTTTTCGGTTGAAAGATGCGTGCCATGCTCTATGCCTGATTTATGTGTAATTGCTCTTCGGCTTCACTATTCTTGATTGCAGCCGTTGTGTGATTCGAGTGACTTGATTATGCTTACCGTTTATTCGGTGACGTCACTTCTTTGCTCAAGGCTTTATCGTGCGCTTGAGAAATAATGCGTTATTTTCCCATATCCAGACTCCGATGTAATTAGATAACATGACCAGATATGGCTTACGAGCACGTGTAATTACACTAACTCTCGCTCCCACTCTCATTATTGGTTTATTACTGAGCGGCTTTTTCTCATTTAACCGCTACCAAGACCTTGAGAAACAAGTTATCACCACTGGTAACAGCATTATTGAGCCGCTGGCGATTGCCAGTGAAACTCATCTACTATCAGAAAGCCGAGAGGCGGTACGTCGCTTGATAAGCTACGCGCACCGTAAAAACTCCAAACTGGTTCGTAGTATCGCGGTATTTGATGAACATCATGAGCTCTTTGTAACCTCTAACTTTCATCCTAATTTTGAAGCCTTGATGTTTCCCAAAGATAAACCGATCCCGCAACTGGGTAATTCGGAAATCTACGAAAACTCACTGATATTGCGTGTCCCCATTTTGTCAGAAGGTCACTACTTAGCGGAGTTGTCGAACGAAAGCCAAGGCACAAAAGCGATTGGTTACATCGCCGTCGAGTTAGATCTCTCCTCCTTGAGGCTGCAACAGTATCAAGAAGTCTTCTCTGCGTTTTTAGTTCTGGTTCTCGGTCTTGGCTTAGCAAGTGTGTTTGCTTCACGTCTAATGCACGATGTGACCCAACCTATCACCCACATGAAGAATGTCGTTGACCGAATTCGCCGTGGTCATCTGGATGTGCGTATCGAAGGCAAAATGCACGGTGAGTTAGACCAGCTAAAAAATGGCATCAACGCCATGGCGGTATCGTTATCAGAATATCACGTGGAGATGCAGCACAGTATAGACCAAGCCACGTCCGACTTACGTGAAACGCTTGAGCAGCTAGAAATTCAGAACGTTGAGCTGGATATCGCGAAGAAACGCGCGCAAGAAGCAGCCAGGGTTAAGTCAGAGTTCTTGGCGAACATGTCGCACGAGCTGCGTACTCCGCTCAATGGGGTGATTGGCTTTACTCGTCAAATGCTTAAAACGCAGCTTTCTAACAGCCAAACGGATTACCTACAGACGATTGAGAAGTCGGCGAACAACCTGCTGAATATCATCAATGACATTCTCGACTTCTCGAAACTTGAAGCGGGTAAGCTGGCGCTGGAAAATATTCCTTTTGATTTCCGAGAAAGTTTAGAAGAGGTAATTAACCTACAAGCCACAAGTGCACATGAGAAAGGGTTAGAAATCACCCTAAAAGTGGACCCTAAAATTCCACCAGGTTTAGTTGGGGATCCACTACGTATTCAGCAAATTTTGACGAACTTAGTCGGTAACTCAATCAAGTTTACCGAGCGAGGCAACATTGATGTTAGCGTAGAAATGCGCTCTCAATCAGGAGACTCCGTCGAACTGCAATTCATGGTGCGTGATACCGGTATTGGTATCTCTGAGCGTCAGCAAGCGCAGTTGTTCCAAGCCTTTAGCCAAGCAGATGCAAGTATTTCACGTCGTTACGGCGGTACTGGTCTTGGTCTAGTTATCACTCAGAAACTGGTGAGCCAGATGGGCGGCGAAATCAGTTTAACCAGCCGTCTACACCAAGGTTCAACCTTCTGGTTTACGGTGCGCTTGCACTCAACCGAGATGCCAATGAGCGAACTGATTGAAGTGGAACTTCTGACTGGGAAGCAGTTACTGCTGATTGAACCAAACATGCAAGCCGCATCCGTAACCCAACAGATTCTAAGTCAGGAGGGTATTTTAGTAACCTACCGCTCTTCGCTACCAAACAACGAAGAACAATATGATTATGTACTGTTGAATTTAGCGGCCAACCAGACTCACGATGCGGAAGTTATTACACCTTGGATAGAACAAGCAAAACGCATGGCTCCGAGTGTTCTCCTAGGGACACCGAGTACCGAATTGGCGCTTGCGGACCAAATAATGACAGAGCATCACGTCCAGTGCCTGACGAAACCATTGTCTCGCCGTAAGTTGCTACAAAGCCTGATTAGCGAACATGTAGAATCGCCACCGGTATTAAGCGCTCCAATTACGCCAAGCGAAGGGGACCGTTTACCTCTCACTGTACTAGCAGTGGATGACAACCCTGCAAACTTGAAGCTGATCTCTGCACTACTCCGCGAACGAGTAGAAACCGTCACCGCCTGTAGCCATGGCCAGCAAGCGGTGAACCTGGCGACAGAGAAAAAGTACGATTTAATCTTCATGGATATCCAAATGCCACAAATGGATGGTGTGACCGCTTGTAAGCACATTAAAGAGTTGGAGCTAAATAAAGACACGCCAGTGATTGCGGTAACGGCGCATGCCATGGCAGGGGAACGAGACCGCTTGCTCTCAGCAGGAATGGATGACTACTTGACCAAACCTATTGAAGAGCATGTGCTGCAACAGGTTTTGGTTCACTGGAACCCAAATGCTTGTACAGAGAGCATTGGCAAAGTCGCCCCTTCATACGTTGATGAACCTGAAGGAAGCGCACCACAACCCGTTTCTTCGCCTCAGCAGGATGTGATTATTGATTGGCAAGCAGCCTTAAAACAGAGCGCGAATAAAGAGGATCTCGCTAAAGACATGCTACGCATGTTGATTGAGTTCATCCCTGAAGTAGAAGCAGTCGTTGACCAAGCTCTGGAGCAAGAAGATATCTCTCGTGATGACCTAATTCATGTCATCCATAAGCTGCACGGCAGTAGTTCATATTGTGGCGTTCCAAGACTGAAGTCACTCTGTGCGACGCTTGAGCAAGCACTGCGCTCAGGGATCAGTCTTGAGGAGGTTGAGCCTGAAATGTTCGAGCTGCAAGATGAAATGATTAAAGTAACAACAACCGCAAAGTTATACCTTGAACAGTGATCTATTGAAGAGAAGTAAATTACCACCTTCTAAAGAAGGTGGCTTTGTGTGAGCCCCCTAAAAGGGGGCCTTTGTTTAGTCCAGCGCCA
>NZ_JAWOTS010000037.1:0-23563 GCF_033338975.1 Vibrio sp. Vb0349
TGAGTAGTTTTACAGGCAAAGCCGAAACGGATGATAACCACCTACTGAAGTAGGTGGTTTAGGGCTGAAAACAAAAAGCCCCGAGCATAACTCGAGGCTTCTTCTTAATTGAATCGCTTAACGAAAATTATTTCGCGCCACGAGAAGCACGCTTACGGTCGCTTTCCGTTAGGAACTTCTTACGGATACGGATGCTTTCAGGCGTTACTTCTACTAGCTCGTCGTCATCGATGAATTCTAGTGCTTGCTCAAGAGTCATCTTGATTGGCGGAGTAAGAACCTGTGCGTCATCTGTACCTGATGCACGAACGTTGGTTAGCTGCTTACCTTTCAGTGCGTTTACCGTTAGGTCGTTGTCACGGCTGTGAATACCGATAACCATACCTTCGTAAACTTCAACACCGTGACCGATAAATAGACGACCACGCTCTTGAAGGTTGAACAGTGCGTTAGTTAGCGCTTTACCCATCGCGTTCGCGATTAGTACACCGTTTACACGTTGACCGATGTTACCGCCTTTGTGAGGGCCGTAGTGATCAAACGTATGGTAAAGAAGACCTGAACCTGAAGTCAGTGTCATGAATTCCGTTTGGAAACCGATCAGACCACGTGATGGCATAACGAAGTCCATACGCACACGACCTTTACCGTCTGGAGACATGTCTTTCAGCTCACCTTTACGTAGGCCGATGTTCTCCATGATGCCGCCTTGGTGCTCTTCCATTACGTCGATAGTTACCGTTTCGAACGGTTCCATCAACTGACCATCTTCTTCTTTGATGATTACTTCTGGACGAGATACTGCTAGCTCGAAGCCTTCACGACGCATGTTTTCGATCAGGATAGAAAGGTGAAGTTCACCACGACCTGATACGCGGAATTTATCTGGATCGTCTGTTTGCTCAACGCGTAGTGCAACGTTGTGTACCAGTTCCTTCTCAAGACGCTCAAGGATGTTACGTGACGTTACGAACTTACCTTCTTTACCCGCGAATGGAGACGTGTTTACTTGGAATGTCATCGTTACTGTTGGTTCATCAACAGACAATGGTGGTAATGCTTCTACTGCGTTTTGTGCACAGATAGTGTCAGAAATTTTCAGCTCGCCAAGACCAGTGATTGCGATGATATCACCCGCGTTAGCTTGTTCCACTTCGTGACGCTCTAGGCCAAGGTAGCCCATTACTGTACCCACTTTACCGTTGCGAGTTTTACCGTCAGCACCAATAATGGTTACCTGCTGGTTTGGTTTAACGCTACCACGAGTTACGCGAGCCACGCCGATAACACCAACGTAAGAGCTGTAGTCTAGCTGAGAAACTTGCATCTGTAGTGGACCATCAAGGTCAACATTTGGCGCGTCAACAACATCAACGATAGTTTGGAATAGTGGTTCCATGTTCTCGCCAGTTTCGCCTTCTTCTAGAGAAGCCCAACCGTTAAGTGCTGATGCGTAAACTACTTTAAAGTCTAGCTGGTCATCAGTTGCACCTAGGTTGTCGAACAGGTCGAACACTTGGTCCATAACCCAATCAGGACGTGCGCCAGGGCGGTCAATCTTGTTGATTACAACGATTGGTTTTAGACCGTGAGCAAACGCTTTTTGTGTTACGAAACGCGTTTGAGGCATTGGACCATCAACAGCGTCAACGATAAGTAGTACAGAGTCTACCATCGACATGATACGCTCAACTTCACCACCGAAGTCCGCGTGTCCCGGAGTATCTACGATGTTGATACGGTAATCGTTCCAGTCGATTGCTGTGTTTTTAGCAAGAATGGTAATACCGCGCTCTTTCTCGATGTCGTTCGAGTCCATGACTCGCTCTTCAGCTTCACCGCGAGACTCAAGCGTGCCTGATTGTTGTAGCAGCTTGTCAACCAACGTGGTTTTACCGTGGTCAACGTGCGCGATGATCGCGATATTTCTTAATTTATCAATCTGTGGAGTAGCCATGGATATTGATTCACTTAGATAGATGAAATGCCCCCACGCTGAGAACGGGTGCTCTCTGGCGACATTTGCTGATTAAAAAAACGGCCATAATGTACCAGATTTTAGCAAAAAGCCTAGAAATATGTGATCTACTCCCGAGCATTTCTGCGATTTTTACGCTTAATGCCCATTTTCTTCCTCAGAACGAATTGATTAAACGCAACTTTATTCTAATCGATGCATAATTCAAATTGACTCTTGCTCAAAAACTGGGCTGAATACGCAATGTACCTGTCACATTATGGTGCAACAATGATTTTTGGCACCATAATAGTGCAAGCAAAGATCATTTTGGTGCAAGCAAGTGCACCAAACTAGCATTCAAAAACACAATTGCTTGAAATTAATGGAATATTTTTTTTGGCACGGTTTTGGCTTTAGTTAAAACAGCATCGATTAATGAAAAGTCAAATTGATTAATCAATGCCAGGTTTCATGAATAATTCATAAATCGAGCTTTTACCGCTTATTAACACTGGAGGTTATCCAAGATGTCAGTAGAAAACGTTCTATCGCTGATCCAAGAAAACGAAGTTAAGTTTGTTGACCTACGCTTCACTGATACAAAAGGTAAAGAGCAGCACATTTCGATCCCTGCTCACCAAATCGACGCAGACTTCTTCGAAGAAGGTAAAATGTTCGATGGTTCATCAGTTGCTGGCTGGAAAGGTATCAACGAATCAGACATGGTAATGATGCCTGACGCATCTTCTGCTGTGCTTGACCCATTCACGGAAGACGCAACACTAAATATCCGTTGTGACATCTTAGAGCCTGCAACAATGCAAGGCTATGACCGTGACCCACGCTCTATCGCAAAACGCGCTGAAGACTTCATGCGTTCTACAGGTGTTGCAGATACTGTACTTATCGGTCCTGAGCCAGAATTTTTCCTATTTGATGACGTGAAGTTCTCGACGGACATGTCAGGCTCTTTCTTCAAGATCGACGACGTAGAAGCGGCATGGAACACAGGTTCTGACTACGAAGAAGGTAACAAAGGTCACCGTCCAGGCGTTAAAGGTGGTTACTTCCCAGTAGCTCCAGTAGATTCATCTCAAGACATCCGTTCTGCTATGTGTCTAGTAATGGAAGAAATGGGTCTTGTTGTTGAAGCGCACCACCACGAAGTGGCAACGGCGGGTCAAAACGAAATCGCAACTCGTTTCAACACGCTAACAACCAAAGCTGACGAAATCCAAATCTACAAGTACGTTGTACACAACGTTGCTCACGCGTTTGGTAAAACAGCGACGTTTATGCCTAAACCACTTGTTGGCGACAACGGCAGCGGTATGCACGTTCACCAGTCTCTAGCAAAAGATGGCGTAAACCTATTTGCTGGTGACAAGTACGGCGGTCTATCTGAAATGGCGCTTTACTACATCGGTGGTATCATCAAACACGCTCGTGCAATCAACGCATTCGCTAACCCATCAACAAACTCGTACAAACGTCTTGTACCAGGCTTCGAAGCACCAGTAATGCTAGCTTACTCAGCGCGTAACCGCTCTGCTTCAATCCGTATCCCAGTGGTACCAAGCCCGAAAGCACGTCGTATCGAAGTTCGTTTCGGTGACCCAGCGGCGAACCCATACCTATGTTTCGCAGCAATGCTTATGGCTGGTCTTGACGGTATCAAGAATAAGATCCACCCAGGCGAAGCGATGGATAAAGACCTTTACGATCTTCCAGCTGAAGAAGCAGCAGAAATCCCAACTGTTGCATACTCACTAAAAGACGCGCTAGCAGAGCTAGATGCTGATCGTGAGTTCTTAACAGCGGGCGGCGTATTCTCTGACGACTTCATCGATTCATACATCGACCTTAAGTCTCAGGACGTAGAGCGTGTAAACATGACAACTCACCCTGTTGAGTTCGAACTTTACTACTCTGTGTAAGGTCGACACTGTGTAAAATGTAAACACAGCAATAAAATATTAGGCTCGCCTCGCAGGCGGGCCTTTTTTGTATTCGCCACTCAAGCTTCGACGTTTAACATGAGAGGATAATAAAAATACACTTAGAATTTTTCCTTACAGGTCAAAGAGCTAAGCCATTGAAACGTGAAATCATCGAACAAGAGAAGGTGAGCAATGAAAGTTCAGCTTATTCCATCACTGTGTGCACTCAGCGGATTGTTAATCGCCTCTATCGCCTTCGCGCAGGTCGCGTATACGTGGGTAGATGAAAATGGCGTGGTTCACTTTAGTGATACGCCAAACAAAGGAGCAAAAGCGATCGCACTGCCAAACCTTGAAGCCAGCGCACCAGCTCCTGAGGTAGAAAGTACTGAATCGCTCGCACCTCAGACTACGCCATCTACTGCATCACAAAACAAGCCAGATAAAACAACCGAGAAGCCTCTCCCATTACAACTCTCGATGCTGACTCCCAAGCACAACGAGACCATCCGCAGCAATCGAGGCATCATCAATATTCAATTAGAAACCAATCGCAAGCTTGGTATCGGTGAGCAATTGCAATTGTTACTCGATGGAAAACCTTATGGTGCACCACAAAACCATATAGTGTGGCAGTTAAACAATATTGACCGAGGCACTCACACACTTGCTGTGCACGCGAAAAGAAGCGGCAAGCTTATTGCATCTACTAGCCCTATAACGGTGCATTTACATAGAGCAAGTGTTAAGCCGACCGTAAAAGGGGCAAAATAGAATATCTGGTGAAAAAAATCACATCACAGCGATGCTTTTCACTTTTTCTTCTAAGATTTATTCGCCATACTTAACGTTCAATTGCACCATTATTGTGCATCGCACAATCTTAAAGCAAAACAAGGACGTAATGTGGATACCAGTCTTCCTAGTGCCATTCTCAACAATATGGTGACAGCAACGCTGATTCTTGATGATGGATTGGCTATCCGTTATGCCAATCCGGCTGCCGAATTGCTGTTTTCTCAAAGCGCCAAACGAATTATTGAACAATCACTTTCTCAATTGATTCAGCATGCGTCGCTGGATCTCGCGCTGCTCACTCAACCGTTGCAAAGTGGCCAAAGCATCACCGACAGTGACGTCACTTTCGTTGTTGATGGCCGCCCTTTAATGCTAGAGGTGACGGTTAGCCCTATCACTTGGCAAAAGCAGTTGATGCTTCTGGTCGAGATGCGCAAAATTGATCAGCAGCGCCGACTCTCTCAAGAACTGAACCAACACGCCCAACAACAAGCAGCGAAGCTGTTAGTCCGAGGGCTTGCACATGAGATTAAAAATCCGCTTGGCGGCTTACGCGGTGCGGCGCAATTGCTAGAAAAAATGCTGCCAGAGCCCTCTCTCACCGAATATACACACATCATCATTGAGCAAGCAGACCGTTTAAGGGCGCTCGTGGATCGATTACTAGGACCGCAAAAGCCAGGTAAGAAGACACAAGAGAATCTGCACCAAATTCTTGAAAAGGTTCGCCAACTGGTTGAATTAGAGTCACAACGCTCAATCATCATTGAACGAGATTATGACCCAAGCTTGCCAGAGATTTTGATGGATACAGACCAAATCGAGCAGGCAATGCTTAATATCGTCAGCAACGCCGCACAAATTCTTAGCCATCAAGAACACGGGAAAATAACCATTCGCACCAGAACGGTGCATCAAGCCAATATTCACGGCAAACGCTGTAAACTCGCTGCTCGTGTCGAAATCACAGACAACGGCCCAGGTATTCCACCGGAACTACAAGACACGCTGTTCTATCCCATGGTCAGTGGCCGCGAGGGAGGAACTGGATTAGGGCTATCTATTTCGCAAAATTTGATCGACCAGCACAATGGAAAAATAGACGTAGAAAGCTGGCCTGGTCACACAACATTTACTATTTATCTGCCGATCTGATTGCGCTAATGGACTTCAAGTCGCGTCAGTTTTTCGGTTTGCTGCAAGGATTACTACATGAGTAAAGGATATGTTTGGGTCGTTGATGACGACAGTTCAATTCGCTGGGTAATGGAGAAAACGCTCTCCTCTGCCAACATCAAATGTGAAACCTATGCCGATGGAGAAAGCGTGTTAATGGCGCTCGAACGCGAAGTGCCGGATGTTCTAGTATCAGACATCCGCATGCCAGGCATTGATGGGTTGGAGCTACTAAAACAAGTACAGCGCGATTACCCAGACCTTCCCGTGATTATCATGACCGCGCACTCAGATTTAGATGCAGCAGTGAATGCGTACCAAAAAGGTGCTTTTGAATATTTACCAAAACCTTTTGATATTGATGAAACTTTAACTCTGGTTGAACGAGCCATTGCACACAGCCACGAAAACAAACGCGAGCAGCTCTCTCCAGAAGACATTCCAGCAGAAACGCCTGAAATTATCGGTGAAGCACCAGCGATGCAAGAGGTGTTTCGCGCCATTGGTCGTCTTTCTCGCTCCTCTATTTCAGTCTTGATTAACGGTGAATCGGGCACGGGTAAAGAACTCGTTGCTCATGCACTGCACCGTCACAGTCCACGTGCTAACAAACCTTTCATTGCGCTCAATATGGCGGCGATTCCCAAAGACTTGATTGAATCAGAACTGTTTGGCCACGAAAAAGGCGCGTTTACGGGGGCAAACAATGTTCGTCAAGGACGATTCGAACAAGCCAATGGCGGCACTCTATTTTTAGACGAAATCGGCGACATGCCATTGGACATTCAAACTCGTTTACTACGCGTTCTAGCTGACGGGCAGTTTTATCGAGTGGGCGGTCACTCTCCGATCAGTGTCGATGTACGAATTGTCGCGGCAACACACCAGAACTTAGAAAAGCTGGTGCACGAAGGTGACTTCCGTGAGGACCTATTTCATCGCTTAAACGTGATTCGCGTTCAGATCCCGGCACTGCGTGAGCGTAAGCAAGACATTGAAAAGCTTACACAGCATTTTCTTATCCGTGCGGCTGATGAGCTTGGTGTGGAAACAAAGACTCTCCACCCGTCGACCGTAGAGATTCTTAACCGTCTTGATTGGCCTGGCAACGTGCGTCAATTAGAGAATATTTGCCGTTGGTTAACCGTTATGGCCAGTGGTAGCGAAGTGTTACCAAATGACTTGCCAAGCGAACTACTCGAAGAGAAAAAATCCATTTCAGACTCTGCACATGGTAGTTGGCAAGAACAATTGGCGGATTGGGCACGGCATTCACTCGCAGCAGGAGATAAAGAACTACTTTCTTACGCTTTACCAGAATTTGAACGCATTTTATTAGAAGCAGCCTTAGAGCACACTAAAGGTCATAAGCAAGATGCCGCTAAAGTATTAGGCTGGGGGCGAAATACACTCACCAGAAAATTAAAAGAATTGTACTGACAATCACTTACGTGGTGCGTTAACAACGAGCGTCGTTTGTCACTCGATATTAATAAAAACATCAGTACAATTGTGGCGCACCACCATCTATGTGATTAGGCGATGTCTACTGCTACGACTCAAATTACACTGCGTACTGCTGTTCTGATTCCATTTGTCATGATCTTCTTACTGGCGATCGGTGTCATTGTCTACGTCCAAAAACAAAGTTACGAAGAAGTGGTCACGGATATCAGTGACAAGCAACTTTCCGTGTTAACCGAAAGTGTCCACGACCACCTCAATAGCTATCTACGTAAGCCTTTTACTGCGGTTATGGCTCTCGCGCACAACGTCAGCTATCACAACCTTTATCGCCCTCACGATACCTCAGACATTCAAAACTACCTGCTAAGTGCATTCAAAAATCTTTACCAATCGATACCGCAGTTGGATGTAATCGCATTTGGTTCAGAAAACGGCGACTTTGCAGGCTTTCGCCGCGAGCTTTCCGACGATTACACCTTAATGGTGCAAGATCGCTACACCGATGGTGATCTGGTTATTTATGGAACCAACCATGTGAGTAACAACATTCGAACGGTTATCTCCCAATACGATCCTCGCACTCGCCCATGGTATAAGCCCGTTGCAAAGAGCCAAAACGCCACTTGGTCTGAAATTTATACCAACGCTGATGAACGCCAGGATATTACGCTATCAGCCATGACGCCGGTGTACAAACACGACCAATTTGCTGGTGTTTTGGTGACAGACATTCGTATCAATACATTCAACGAGTTCCTGCGCGAGTTAAAATACAACACTAAAGCGTCGGTCTACATCATGGACCCAGATCATCGTTTAATCGCTCACTCAGGCCCGGGAAGCGTCATCTCATGGGGCACAAAATTTTCGGATAAAGGGCAGCGTTTGCTTGCCGCTGAAAACGCGGACCCGATCATCAAAATCAGTGCGAGCCGAGTCCGGTCTTTCGATCTCAACAACACCAAGCAACCTTATACTTTTTCATTTGAACATGATGGCCAACGTATTTTCAGTCGGCTAACCCCGTATCGAGACCAAGACGGCTTAACATGGTTTATCGGCACCTCCATTTCGGAGTCTGAGCTTCTCGGCCTGTTACCGAAAAGCCAGCAAGAGAGTTGGCTCGTTGGCATTATTGTAAGCCTATTTGGGATCGCCATCAGTTGGATCATTTTCAACCGAGTTACCAGACCAATTAACGCGACGGCCGCCGCCGCTCAGCACCTGGCAAATGGGGATTGGGATAGCGGCATGCCAAAGCCTGGTTATGTGTATGAGACAACCGTACTGGTTCATGCTTTTAATGAAATGGCGAACAATCTAAGAGCTTCATTCAAAGCATTGCGTGAACAGTTAGTTTATGACTCTCTAACACGCTTATATAGCCGTCAGGGTTTGGTCGAAATCTGTGAAAATCAGTCTCATCTTTGTCACGGCAGTTTATTTTTACTTGGTATCAACAAATTTAGAGATATCAACGACAGTGTGGGTCATCACAACGGCGACCAGTTGTTGGTCAGCATCGCTGAAAGGCTAAAACAGCAGTTTCGTGACAACGCATTATTGGCTCGGATTGGTGGTGATGAGTTCGCGGTGTTTCTCTCAAATGTCGACACTGAAACCAAAATTAAACAAACCGAGCGTCGATTACAACAACTCTTTTCCACCCCATTTATGGTGGAAGGCGAGAATGTAGTGATGAAGATTTCACTTGGTATTGTACAAACCCAGCCAAACGAAACCATGCCTTTATGGTTACGCAACGCCAGCATCGCATTAAGTTACGCTAAACAAGACTCACTGACTGGTGTTTGTCACTACAGCCCAGAACTAGCGAGCGCTTCAAAGTTTCGTACGCAAATGCTGACCAAGATCCAAACTGGCATTGAAAACCGAGAGTTTATTCCTCATTACCAACCGATTGTGGATCTCGTCAGTGGCACAGTGTGTGGCGCCGAAGCACTTGCGCGCTGGCATAGCGACTCAGGTATGGTGTCACCATTAGATTTTATCCCAATCGCGGAAGAAAGCGGCATGATCAAAGCCATCGGCCAACAGATTCTGTTACAAGCTTGTCGCGACACTTACCAAGCGATCGAAAGCAAACAGTGGCCGTCGGACTTCCAACTGCATGTGAATATCTCTGTTAATCAACTATCCTGCCCAAGTTTTGTTGATACGGTGACAAGCGTATTGGATATCACGAAATTACCAGCAAGTAACCTCACACTAGAGATCACAGAATCACGCATCATTGATAGCGCACCGACCACACTAGAAAACATGACTAAACTGCGTGAAATGGGTATTGGTATCGCGATAGATGACTTTGGCACCGGTTACTCATCACTGGGTTACCTCCACTCTCTACCGTTTACTTGCTTGAAGATTGATCGCACCTTCATCAATCAACTCACACAAGAAAACTTAAACAGTTCAGTCGTCGCTGCCGTCATCAATATCACAGCAGGTCTCAAAACTAATGTCGTCGCGGAAGGTGTCGAGGATAGCAATCAAGCACAATTACTGCGCTCTTTAGGCTGTAATCAGGTGCAAGGCTTCTACTACAGCCGCCCTATGCCACTAGAAGAATGGCCAACACATTTGGTGAACATGAAGTAGAAAAGAGCGAGAATCGTTGATTTCCTAGTCATCCTCTACTGACAATCTACCCAACTGTTATTTATACTTAACTGCAAATCTTACCCATGTATTGTCACAGATGATGTTTGGGCCCTGTTCCAGTTCATAACTATCCGGATCGACAAAATGATAACGAAGAACCTTCCTCTTACTGATTTGCACCGTCACCTCGACGGTAACATTCGTACTAAAACGATTCTTGAGCTAGGCCAAAAGTTTGGCATTGCCCTACCAGCGTACGATATTGAGTCTCTCACTCCTCACGTTCAAATTGTCGAAGCGGAACCCTCTCTTGTTGCTTTCCTTTCTAAGCTCGACTGGGGTGTTGCTGTCCTGGGCGATTTAGATGCGTGTCGTCGTGTCGCGTACGAAAACGTAGAAGACGCGCTAAACGCACAAATCGATTACGCAGAGCTGCGTTTCTCTCCTTACTACATGGCGATGAAACACAAACTACCAGTAGCGGGGGTTGTTGAAGCCGTCGTGGACGGTGTGCAAGCGGGTATGCGCGATTTTGGCGTGAAAGCCAACCTGATCGGTATCATGAGTCGTACATTTGGTACTGACGCATGTCAACAAGAACTGGACGGCATTCTGAGCCAGAAAGATCACATCGTTGCCGTTGACCTTGCGGGTGACGAGCTAGGCCAACCGGGTGATCGCTTTGTGTCTCACTTCAAGCAAGTACGCGATGCTGGCCTTGGGGTAACGGTCCATGCTGGTGAAGCAGCAGGTGCAGAGAGCATGTGGCAAGCAATCAATGAGCTGGGCGCAACTCGTATCGGTCACGGCGTAAAAGCGATTCACGATCCAAAACTGATGGATTACCTAGCAGAAAACCGCATTGGTATTGAATCTTGCCTGACGTCAAACTACCAAACAAGTACGGTAGAAACGCTAGAAAACCACCCTCTCAAGCAGTTCCTAGAGCATGGCGTTCTTGCGTGTTTGAACACTGACGATCCAGCGGTTGAAGGCATCGAACTGCCATACGAATACGAAGTAGCGGCACCAGCCGCTGGCCTGAGCCAAGACCAGATTCGCCAAGCGCAAATTAATGGCCTTGAGATTGCGTTCCTTTCAGAAGCAGAAAAATCGGAACTGAGAGAAAAAGTAAAAGATCGCGCTTAAATCCAGCGAAAACATAAAAAAATGCCAGCATCTGCTGGCATTTTTTATATCTTGAATCTGTATCTCTGATTAAATAACACGAGAGAACTGTTGCTGACGTGCCTTTGCTCGTAGGTATTTATCGAAGCTCATACAAATATTACGGATCAACAAACGACCTCGCAGCGTCACACGAATTTCATTATCATCCACTTCCACCAGCTCATCGTTAATAAAGGTCTGAAGTAGCTGCAAATCTTCTTTAAAGTACTGTTCAAACCTCACTTTAAACTCAGACTCAATGGCTTTCTTGTCTAACTTGAAGTTACAAATCAGCTGCTTAATCACTTCGCGACGGAGCAAATCATCGGAGTCCAGAGAGACCCCTTTCCATAGAGCGTGACGAAGTTCGTTGACTTGAGCGTAGTATTTCTTCAGCTCTTTCTGGTTTTGCGCGTACGCATCGCCGATCATCGAGATTGCAGAAACACCAAAGCCAACCAAGTCACATTCACCTTGTGTGGTGTAGCCTTGGAAATTGCGATGCAAAATACCTTCGCGCTGGGCAACAGCAAGTTCATCGTCCGGCAAAGCAAAGTGGTCCATACCGATAAATTGGTAGCCAGCACCGGTCAGTGTCGCGATGGTGTCTTGCAGAATCGCCATCTTCTCTTCTGCCTTTGGCAGGTCTTCGTCTTTAATCTTACGCTGCGCTGCAAATAGCTGTGGCATGTGCGCGTAGTTAAACACGGATAGACGGCCCGGCTGCATCTCTAGCACTTGTTCTAGAGTCTTGGCAAAAGATTCTTTGGTCTGCTTCGGTAAACCGTAAATCAAATCTAGGTTCGTCGAACGAAAGCCTAACTCTTTTGCGCGCGCAACCATCGCAACGATGAACTCTTCATCTTGCTCTCGATTCACCAGTTTTTGCACTTCTTTGTTGAAGTCCTGAACACCGATGCTCAAGCGATTGAAGCCTTCACTACGCAGATGATCCAGCATGGTCAGCTCGATTTCACGCGGGTCAACCTCGATACTGATTTCAGCATCGCTACTAAAAGTAAACTCTTGGCGTAGCAGGCTCATTACACGCGTGATTTGCTTTTCAGAGAGAAACGTCGGTGTACCACCACCAAAATGCAATTGCGTCACGGTGCGACCAACAAGTAATGCAGCACGTTGACGAATTTCGTGTTCAAGCACGTCGAGGTATTCATCCGCTTTGTGCGAGTGGCGCGTAATGACTTTATTACATCCACAGTAGTAACAAAGCTTGTGACAGAACGGAATGTGTACGTACAGCGATAATGGGCGTTCTGGGTATTGAGTGCATGCCATATCATAATCAGAAATGGTGAACGCTTCATGAAACTCCAGCGCCGTTGGGTACGACGTATAACGAGGCCCGGAATAGTTGTACTTATCCAATACCGCTTGATCCCAGACGATTTGCTGTTTCGATTCAGTGTGTTGATTCGACATGGTGGTACTTTCCGTTAAATGCTAGGGCAACGAAAGCCGTCACCCGATATTCAGAGCCGCTATTTTGCCATACGACGATGACAAGCGTGGCAACGCCGACTGGCTTTTTAAGTATAAAACTAAAGAAGTGCTAGCGTGATCACGATACCCCCATTAGCCATAAGGAGACTATTGGGGGTCGCGCTTAAATCATCTGAATATTGATTTGATTATTCAGTGGCTGGACGTTTTTCTGCAACACTTTGAGCTCCTCAATAATCGCATCAGTGAGGCGGCTTTCCGCTTTATGACGCGTCAAGTTCTGTTGCATACGCTCTTTCTTGGCAAGTTGTTGGCGTTCTTCGCCACGCGCCATATCTTTCACGATGTGGTAAAGCTCAGAAATCGCAGGGTACGTTTTATCGAAATCAACGCGGTCTTCACCTTGTACATAATCCATGATGTTATACACACGGATACTGATTTCAGATAAATCGCACTGGCCTTGAATGCCCGCCTGACACAAGGTATGCACATTCTCAAAAATGTTGGCGTTACGTTTGTCTATCGCCAATTTTTGATGCTTCAGCTGCAATTCCTTTTGCTTTTTCAATTGAAGCAGAAGGTAACCTGCATAAGAAGCGAGTGCGATGATAATCACAACACCAGCAATAGCTAATAAGGTTACATTCATAGCTTAATTATCCTTTATAGTCGTCGAAGTTAATGTCGTCGAAATCTGCCAGCAAGTCATCATCGTTGCGCGTGCTTTTCTCAGCAGGTGCAGTGAAGTCTTCCTCTTCTTCAGGTTCCAACAAACCTAGTTGGTCCATTAGCTTCTCAATGCGATCGAGTTTCTCATCGACGAATTTCTGTAGACCTGTGCCCAGGTTTTCACCCGCTTCAATACGGTCTAGCAACACGTTCAATTGCGCGTCATTTTCTAGCATCTCTAGTTCTTGCTCTGCCGACAAACGACGCTCTTGCTTCGTCATTTTCTTCGCAGGTTCAACAATCAGAGGTATTTTATTTTTGCTGCCTAAGCGCGGGTCGCGATTTTGTGCAGCAGCTTGCTTTTTCTGCTCGTTAACTTCTGAGTTACGGTTACCCGTTTTCAGACCCTTACGCTTTTTAGCACGCTTGCGTAAGCGGCCTTCCACATCAGATTCTGTACGGTTACGAGTTACAACAAACTCAGGTGCACCAGCGGCACCCGGTTTTCTAGATTTTTTACTACGGCTCATTACTGGGGTTTCCTCAGTAAAATTACATCATTACCAATAAATTCGAGTTCGAGCTTATCCCGCTCTGCTAGGAACTGGAACGTGTCACGACTAAAGAACACTACGTGAGTGAGATCGTTCTTATAATGCCATGATTTGAAAGCCTCCACGTCGATGACCATTTTCGTCATCAGGCCTATCCAGCCCCCTGGCTTAACTAAATTCAACCATTGCTTCCACACCAAATCTGGGTGGTAGAGGTGCTCTATCACCTCTGTTGCTGTCATGAAGTCGTACGTTTTTTCTAAAACCGACGTATCAGGGTGGTAATAGAGATCGTACAACGCCATGTTGTGCCCCGCCTCTTCCAGCATCAAGGAGAGCGTTGGGCCAGGACCACAACCAAAGTCGATACCATTTGATTGTGGAGAAATTCGCTCTGTGATCGGTTCAGCAATACGCGACAAAAAGCGTCGGTAACCCAAATCATCGGGGTTGTTCTCATGCAAATCATAGTGAGCTTTTTCGCTTTCCGCATCCAAACGTTGGTCTGGATTTACGAATACCAAGCTGCACTGCTCACATTGAAGATATTCACGACGCTTATCTTCAAAATAATGGTGAGTGCGCTGATTTTGGCATAAAGGACAGGTATGCATGCTGACTTCCTCAAACAGGGATGCGAAACATACCAGAAAGTGAACTCGGATTGGAGTGTTATTGAGTATTTTTTCAGCAATTTTTGTTAAAAAACTTTGTTTACAACCTATAAAGCTAAATAAGTGCAGTAATCTCAATTCAAGTTACGACTGAGCAAGTCAACGGATATAAAAAAAGCGACAGTCAGACTGTCGCTTTCTAAGTGCCATCAATTGGCGAAACTGTGTTGCACACATTTGGTGCACCAATGATCCCTTTGTTTTTAGAGCTTTCCCTGCCAAAAAGAGTTGTTTTTCATCTTCCTGATGAGTTTTGGCTATCCGTTTACTTCCTGTCTACTGAGCAACTTCCTGTGCCTGATCCGTTTCACTGTCTTAACCGTCAGACGAGATGACCATCCTTATCTGATAGGCTCCCTACCTATCTAAATCCCTTTCTAAATCACCAAGCATCCGAGCTACATCCTTGGAGACCTAAACCGTGGTCTTAAATCCTTACATTCACTCCCTGTGAACGACTTCTACTTTACGCCATCCCGTTATGCTCACAAGTAATGGGTTGAAAAAATAATCCGCCTATTTTTCTAAAAAATCAAAATTATCATTTAATCAAAAACTTAAAAACACTAACAAGAAAAAGCCAACATCAAGTATGGCAAATGTCTCACAAACTGCCGAGCCAACTATCGCTTTCGTATCCAAACTCGACTGTGATATCTGTCACGAACAAAAATGCCCTAGTGGATTCACTAGGGCATTTTTGTACAAGTTGCTCGAACGATGTAGGGACATCTACCCAACCAGCTCAAGATGCAGGATCTTGAGCGATTTAGGTATATTAGTGCAGACCGCCAACGTATTTAGACAGCACTTCGATATCTTCGTCTGTCATTTTCTTCGCGATGTCGCGCATCATGGCATTCATATCATTGCCACGGTCGCCATCACGGAATTTTTCTAGCTGAGCTTTGATGTAGTCAGCATGCTGACCAGAAATTTTCGGGAAACCTGAAAGCTCAGTACCATTGCCACGAGGACCATGACATGCAATACATGCGGTTAGGCCACGCTCGGCATCACCAGCGGTATAAAGCGTTTTGCCTTTTGCTACTACATCTTCAGGTGTTGAGTTTTCTGAAACTGGTAGCGAAGCGTAGTAAGCAGATAGGTCTGCGATATCTTCATCGCTCAGTGGCATTGCCATACCACTCATTACAGGATCGTAACGACCTTGTTTACCACCACTTGTCATGCCTAGCTTAAGTTCTTTTAACTGCTTCTCAAGATACTTAGCGTGTTGGCCTGCGAGTTTCGGGTACGTTGTTATTGCACTGTTGCCATCTGCTCCGTGACAGGCGACACAGGTTTGTGATTTTGCTTTACCAGCCTCAATATTACCTTGGGCCCATACTGAGCAACTGGCTAAAAGACTCAAAATTAGCGCTAATTTCTTCATGACATTCCATTATAATTATCAAGCTTCCAGTACCACGGAATGTGAACATACCGCGTACACTCATGGTACAATAGGCGACCTTATGCCGAGCACGGTTATTTTACACATTTTCACAAAAAAGTAATCAATCGACTACACAAAGTCGAGATGGAGTTAACAGTGAGCGTAAAAATTCATTACCAAAATACGCATTTCATCACCAGCGCACCCGATATTCGTCACCTGCCGGAAGACGAAGGTGTCGAAATTGCGTTTGCAGGACGCTCAAACGCTGGTAAATCGAGTGCACTTAACCGTCTAACTAATCAAAAAAGCTTAGCCAAGACATCAAAGACACCTGGTCGTACGCAATTAATCAACCTTTTCAAAGTAGAAGAAGGTTGTCACATTGTCGATCTACCTGGATACGGTTTTGCTCAAGTACCGGTAGAAATGAAAAACAAATGGCAGAAATCTTTGGGTGAATACCTACAGAAACGCGAGTGCCTAAAAGGCTTAGTGGTTCTAATGGACATTCGTCATCCAATGAAAGATCTCGACCAACAAATGATTTTCTGGGCCATCGATAGCCACATTCCTGTGCAAGTTTTGCTAACCAAAGCAGATAAACTAAAAAGTGGTGCACGCAAACAAACTCTACTGAAAGTTCGTAAGCAAGTAGAAACTTTCGGTGGTGACGTTTCTGTTGATGTGTTCTCTTCACTGAAAGGATTAGGTGTCGATCAGCTACGTGCAAAACTGGATACCTGGTTTGCACCAGCACTAGCACACCTGATAGAAGAAGACGAACAAGAGATACCAGCGAGCGATGAAGAATAATTAACAATATTTGTTAAATTTCTTCGACACGGCCCTGCCATTTGGTGGGGCTTTTGTTTATCTGAACTAAATAACAGGCAATAAAAATCCCCGCCTTCCTGGCAGGGATAACGGGAGAGAAAAATTGGTAATTATTGTTATGTGACGAAGCATTGCTGAACTGAGATTCGATTTCAATAGGTTAAAAAGCGCTCTTGTTTCCTGTGTATCACCAAACATTCACTCCAAAAACACCCAATAGCGTTACAATTCAGACAGTTAAGCCAAGCAAATCTTCAAAAAGATGTAACTTAGTTTCTTTCAAGAAAAAATAATAGTGTGACTGGCGTAAATTTACAGGATGAATAACGCAATAAATTTGAAGGAAAAATCGAGATTTTGCAGTGACTCAGAAAGGTCAAAAAAGAAGGTTTTTGAAGGCTAACTTTAAGCTGCTGATCCAAAAGAATAATTTTCTTTCGCCCAATAAAAAACGCCCCAGTCAAAAACTGACTGGGGCGGCTGAATCAGCCTAATCCAATAACGTGAAACAAAAGGTCTGAAAGATAGAACATCTTACCTCTGTACCCTACGAGTATTAATGTACAACAATTGGTCAGAATTGCAAAGAATTTTTGTAGTTTTTTTTCATGAAATTTTTATTAAGCAACATCAAAGTTAACTTTGCGCTAGCTTTTTTAATCTCAAAAAAAAGCCAGCGTTTGTGCGCTGGCTCATAATTAATTGGTTATTTTGGTCTAAAAGTGACTAATGAGCTTGATCCCAGTTATCACCGTGACCTGCTTCTGCAACCAACGGTACTTTTAGCTCTGCTGCAGATTCCATCAATTTCTGTACTTTACTTTCAATTTCGGACAATGATGACTCTTCAACTTCAAAGACCAATTCATCGTGTACTTGCATTAATAACTTCACACGACCATTGTCTTCTTCCTGAATCCACTGATCAACCAACAGCATCGCTTTCTTAATGATGTCCGCAGCCGTACCTTGCATTGGTGCGTTGATTGCCGCACGTTCAGCAGCTTTACGACGCATCCCGTTGCGCGATTTGATTTCTGGTAAATGCAAACGTCGACCAAAAATCGTTTCAACATACCCTTTATCTGCTGCCGTGCTGCGTGTGTCTTCCATGTACTGCATCACGCCTGGGTAACGTTCAAAGTATGTATCCATGTACGCTTGAGCCTCACCACGAGGAATGCCTAATTGCTTCGCCAAACCAAACGCACTCATGCCGTAAATAAGACCGAAATTAACCGCTTTCGCACGACGACGTTGCTCACTTGAAACGTCTTCAATAGAAACACCCATGATTTCTGCTGCGGTTGCCGCGTGGATATCTTTGCCATCACGGAATGCATCCAACAACGCTTGGTCGCCAGAAAGGTGCGCCATGATGCGTAGTTCGATTTGCGAGTAGTCGACCGCTAAGATTTTATGCCCAGATGGCGCGACAAACGCTTGACGAATACGACGGCCGGCTTCGTTACGAATTGGAATATTCTGTAAGTTCGGATCAGTAGAAGATAGACGACCCGTTGCGGTCACTGCTTGGTGGTAAGAAGTATGCACACGACCCGTTGATGGGTTGATCATCTTCGGCAGTTTGTCCGTGTAAGTTGATTTTAGCTTCGCCAGACCACGGTATTCCAAAATCAGTTTTGGTAGTGGGTAGTCTAGCGCGAGTTCTTGCAGAACTTCTTCATTCGTCGATGGTGTGCCTGATGGCGTTTTCTTCACAACCGGTAAACCCATTTTTTCAAATAGGATGGCTTGTAATTGCTTTGGCGAGTTCATGTTAAACTCTTGCTCTGCAATTTCGTACGCTTTCTTTTCAAGCTCATCAAGGCGAGCGGTAATCTCGACCGACTGCGCACTCAGCTTCATTTCATCGATAAAGACCCCAGTGCGTTCAATGCGCGAAAGAACTGGCACCAACGGCATTTCAATCTCTTCGTAAACTGTCTTCAGGCTTTCATCCTGCTCGATATTAGCAAACAAGCGATTGTGCAGACGAAGGGTCACATCCGCATCTTCTGCCGCGTATGGCGATGCTTGTTCCAGTTCGATTTGGTTAAACGTAAGCTGATTTTTGCCTTTACCTGCAATTTGCTCAAAAGAAATGCAGCTGTGCTGTAGGAAGCGAAGCGCCAAGCTGTCCATATCGTGTTTACCGCCGACACTGTTGTAGATATACGATTCCAACATCGTGTCGTGCTTGATACCTTTTAGCTCAATGTCGTAACGAGCGAGTACAGACGCATCATACTTTAAGTTTTGACCGACTTTTGCTTTCGTTGCATCTTCAAGAATTGGCTTCAGCTGTTCTAGTACCCAATCACGATCAAGCTGTTCAGGCGCATCTAAATAGTCATGTGCAACTGGCACATAAGCCGCAATACCTTCATCGACAGCGAATGACAAACCAACTAGATTCGCTAGCATGTAATCTAGGTTATCGGTCTCCGTATCAAATGCAAACAGCTCAGCCGTTTGAAGTTTATCTAGCCAAGCATTGAAGGTTTCTTTATCCAGAATTGTTTCATATTGGCTGCGATCGATTGTTACCGCAGAAGTTTCCATCTCGGCTTGAGAAGAAGAAGCTTGTGAAGATCCTGCAAGCTCTACGGCCTCCACTGATCCAGAACCGCCTTCAAGTAGTTCATTCAACCAAGATTTAAACGTCAGTTGGCCATACAGCTTCACTAATTCGTCTTTATTTGGTTCCGCTTTCAGCAATGATTCTGGCGTTTCCTCAAGCTCAACATCCAATTTGATGGTCGCGAGCTCATACGAAAGCATGGCATTTTCTTTGTTGTCGATGAGCTTTTTCGCCATGGTTTTAGAACCACGGAAACCAAGCCCTGCAATATCATCGAGGTTTTCATACAACTTCGTCAGACCACCAATACCTTGCAGTAGTGCGGTCGCCGTTTTATCACCGACACCCGGTACACCAGGAATGTTATCTACTTTATCGCCCATCAGTGCTAAGTAGTCGATGATCAACTCAGGTGGAATGCCAAACTTTTCAACCACACCTTCACGATCCATTACGACGTTTGTCATGGTGTTGATCAAAGTAATGTTATCATCCACTAGCTGCGCCATGTCTTTATCACCAGTACTGATCAATACAGGCATGCCCTTTTGTGATGCTTGGTATGCTAACGTACCGATGACGTCATCCGCCTCGACGCCAGGAACACAGATCAGCGGCAAACCCATTGCACGAATAACATTGTGTAATGGTTCAATTTGACAACGCAGGTCATCCGGCATTGGCGGACGATTCGCTTTGTATTCTGCATACATATCATCACGAAAGGTTTTTCCCTTTGCATCGAAAACCACCGCGATGCGCTCAGACGCAAACTGACGCATCATGCTGCGTAACATGTTCACGACGCCGTAAACGGCATTAGTTGGAATTTCACCATTGCTCATGGTGCCCGGGTAGGCGTGAAAAGCGCGATATAGGTAAGAAGAGCCGTCGATAAGGATCAACGGATTTTCAGGAATACTTGCCATAATTGTCTGTATCCAATTCAGTACTTGAGAGATCTGCCTAGGATGCCATGACTGCTGATCTGAATCTATCTTGTTCGCTCGATCTAGGTCGCGTAAATTTTTCCGACTTTATTCACGAAAACACCACCTCCTGTGGATAACTCTGTTTATAGAAATTATCCACTGGTTATCCAATAACAAAAAACACAAGAAAACACCAACTCAAGCCATTGATTTATAACAATAAATTCGCATAACAGCGAGAAGATCAACGTTCCTAAAATGATCATCGCATGTGGAAAAGATATTAATAGTGACGTCAAATAGAAATCGTAGAAAAGAAAAAAGCGACCCGAATGGGGTCGCCTAGCAGAAGTGGTAAAGCAAATTCTGTAAATAGAGCAGCTTAACCAAGAAGCTATAAATTACACTGGAAGCAATGTGAGCAATGTCGTGTCAAAAAGAATTCGTGCAAGTTCTCGGAAAAATGTTTCATCACTTCTCAACTTTCAGTTAATTAACTTCTGTTAATAAGTCACTCAACGTCCTTGTGAACTTTCCTCATTCCCTAAGACAGGTTTAATAATAATGATTCTCATTTCGTAGTCAACAGTTAAATGAGAAAAAATCTCATTTATTTTCACATTGCTTTAATGAAATGCACTCGAGATTCTCGAAGATTCACTTTTTCTTCAAACTTTTCAATTATATAGCCATTTCTCAATAACAAGCGAAGCATAGCCGGAAACTGGTTTCGAGATTTCACTTTTAATGTGTTGTAGCCTTGTTCTGCCACCCAATCCTCTTGAGCTTCCAAAAGCAGTTGTGCCACGCCTTCATTTCGAGCTTCAGGGACAACACCACCTAACCAGCTATAGAAAACACCATCCTCTAATTCGTAACCTATTTTGAAGCCGACAATCGTGCCATTTTTTTCTGCAACGAGGATTAAACTGTTTTTCTCTTCTAAACGTTGAGTCATGGAGTCTACCGTTTCTCCTTTCGAAAACTCGGTAACACGCGCCACAACTTGAAGTGCTTCTTCCAATGTGCCTTCACGAATCAGCATTGTCATTGTTCTCTTCTCCAAAATAAAAATACCCAAGCACCTTGGATTGTTACTGTTGTAATCCGCCTGAGGTTACTTGGGTATATACAGACGAACAACTCTTGTTGGTCTGGTATTTCTCACTGAGCGATAATTACTCTTCTGTCGCTTCCGGAGTACGATTTAGGTGTTGAGCAGTTTGTGCATTCTCTTCTGCCAACCACTCAGCAACGTCTTTCGCAAAGTACGTTAAGATGCCATCTGCACCTGCACGTTTGAAGCACAATAGTGATTCCATCACAATTTCACGCTCTTTGAGCCAGCCATTCATGATCGCCGCTTTATGCATCGCGTACTCGCCAGAGACTTGATAAGCAAATGTCGGTACTTGAAGTTCAGTTTTTACTCGGCGAACTACATCTAAGTATGGCATACCAGGTTTAACCATCACCATGTCCGCACCTTCATTGATGTCTAGCGCCACTTCGTGAATCGCTTCATCAATGTTTGCTGGGTCCATTTGGTAGTTTTTCTTGTTGCCGCCTTTTAGATTTGAAGAAGAGCCAACCGCATCACGGAATGGTCCGTAGTAGTTCGATGCGTACTTAGCCGAGTAAGCCATGATTTGAGTATGAATGTAGCCCGCGTTTTCTAATGCTTCGCGGATCTTACCAATTCGGCCATCCATCATGTCTGAAGGCGCGACTACGTCAGCACCCGCTTCTGCATGAGACAAAGCCTGCTTAACCAATACTTCTGTGGTTTCATCATTCATTACGTAGCCATCTTCATCGATGATGCCGTCTTGGCCATGTGTCGTGAATGGGTCGAGTGCCACGTCTGTGATTACACCAATTTGAGGAATGTGTTCTTTAAGTGCTCGTACTGCTCGCTGAACCAAACCTTCTGGGTTGTAGGCTTCAGTAGCACATAAGCTTTTAGCGTCTTGGTTTACGACAGGGAAAAGCGCGATTGCTGGAACGCCTAGATTTGCAAGGTATTGTGCTTCTTCTAGCATTAAATCAATCGACAAACGCTCTACACCCGGCATGGACTCCACGCTCTCACGACGATCTTTACCCATAAGAATGAACATTGGGTAAATCAGATCATTAACAGAAAGTTGGTTCTCAGCCATCAAACGACGACTAAAATCGTGCTTACGTAAACGACGCATACGGCGTGCAGGGAATGGACCTTGAATTGATACAGACACCATTTTCTCCTTGTCTGGACGGTTATGATGATCAAATCATCTGGTGAACAAAATCATATCACTCTTGATGCATGTTGCGAGTGACAATCTGGAAAAAGGTAATGAAAAAAACTGAAAATGACCCAGCACTCACACTCAAGTATACTTCGAATACGAAACCAACCATGAAGCACAGAGAGTAACGATGATCGATACCCACGCGCACATCTATGCTAGCGAATTTGATAACGACCGCGATGAAGTAGTACAACGCGCCTTAACGCAAGGCATTAATAAAATCCTGTTGCCAAACATCGATCTGGACTCTATTGAGCCCATGCTACAAACCGAAGCGGCATATCCTGACGTATGCCACTCAATGATGGGGCTGCACCCTTGCTATGTGGACAGCAATGTTGAACAAACGTTGGAGATCATCCGCGGTTGGTTTGAGAAACACAAGTTTATTGCGGTGGGCGAAATCGGTATCGACCTATATTGGGATAAAACCTATCGTGCTGAGCAAGAAATGGCGTTCGTAGCTCAACTTAACTGGGCAAAAGAGATGGATTTACCGGTCGTTATCCACACTCGTGATTCGATTGAAGAAACACTCACTTTGCTGCGACAAGAGCAAGATGGTCGTCTGCGTGGTGTATTCCACTGTTTTGGAGGCAGCTTAGAAGAAGCACAAGCAATCAATGAGCTAGGCTTCCACTTAGGCTTAGGTGGCGTATCAACCTTTAAGAATGGCGGGATGGATAAAGTCATTCCACATTTGGATATGCAGTGGATCATTTTAGAAACCGACTGTCCATATTTAGCGCCGGTGCCACACCGTGGTAAACGTAATGAACCAGCCTACACTTCTCTCGTTGCACAACGTGTTGCCGACTTGCGTGATGTCGACATCGCAACCATCGATGCCATAACGACTGAGAATGCCAAAACGCTGTTTAATATTTAATTCACGAGAATTGAAAAAAGCGACGAAATCAACGTCGCTTTTTTATCACCTAATGTGCCGTCCTAAATAAGGTTGACACTTTCCACCCCCAAAATTGGAGAGTGTTATGAAATCAACAACTAAAAGAA